>NZ_JBBNJY010000104.1:0-21258 GCF_040093295.1 Ruminococcoides bili | reverse complement strand
CGCAAACAGCGTCGCTGTTTGCGTGCTAAAACTAAGTTTGTTAAAACAGGCGACAGCCATTATAAACAGAAATGCTAAAAACATAGTCAACGCATTGCGTTGACTATGAAAATGATGTTTATTTCCTTTTGTTGCTCTCGCAAAGGCTAACGCCGTTGTGTTCAAGCCGCCAAACAGCGAGCTGTTTGGCTATCGTTAGATTGCATAAACGGAAAGTATTTGTGGGCTTTGCCCACACCCACGACCTTTGAAAAGGTCGACCAAACTCTTATAATTCCTTGATAAAGCAATCCGCTAAACCACAATTTACCCCAACTTTTAATAAAGAACCTAAAAAAACTTTAATAATAACCGCAAAAAACCGCTTGATGCATAAAACACCAAGCGGTTAAATATTTTTTATTTAAAATCAGCCGTTAAAAGAATAGTTTGGAGCTTCCTTTGTAATCTGAATGTCGTGTGGGTGGCTTTCACGAAGACCTGCACCTGAAATTCTTACAAACTGTGCTTTCTGATGAAGGTCAGAAATAGTTGCACAACCTGTGTAACCCATACCGGACTTAAGACCGCCCATAAGCTGATAAATTGTGTCGCCGAGAGTTCCCTTGTAAGGTACTCTGCCTTCAACACCTTCCGGAACAAACTTGTTGTTGCTTGCCTGGAAGTATCTGTCGGAGCTGCCTTTGCCCATAGCGCCAAGGCTGCCCATACCACGGTAAACCTTGAACTGTCTGCCCTGATAAATCTCTTTTTCTCCCGGGCTTTCTTCGCAGCCTGCAACAAGTGAGCCGACCATAACTACGCTGCCGCCTGCCGCAAGAGCCTTAACTATATCACCGCTGTACTTGATACCGCCGTCTGCAATAACCGGTACACCGTACTTAGATGCCTCACAAGCCGCATCGTAAATTGCTGTAATCTGCGGTACGCCGATACCTGCAACAATTCTTGTTGTACAGATAGAACCCGGACCGATACCAACCTTTACTGTGTCTGCGCCTGCCTCAATAAGAGCCTTGGCAGCCTCTGCTGTAGCAATGTTTCCGGCAACGAGCGGAACATTAGGATAAGCCTTTTTAACTTTGGCAACTGTTTTTATAATGTTTGAGTTGTGACCGTGAGCGGAGTCGAGGAAGAGTACATCGACCTGTGACTCAACAAGAGCGGCAACTCTGTCGAGAACATCTGCTGTAGCGCCGATAGCCGCACCGCAGAGGAGTCTGCCTTTGTCATCACGGGCTGAATTAGGATACTGAACCGACTTTTCAATATCTTTAATTGTAATAAGTCCCTTAAGGCTGCCGTCAGAGCCTACAAGCGGGAGCTTTTCAATTCTGTGTTTACGGAGAATTTCCTGTGCCTGCTTTAATGTTGTGCCTACAGGAGCGGTAACAAGGCTTTCGTAAGTCATAACATTTGCGATAGGCTGGTTAAAGTCAGCGCCGGTCATAAAGCGAAGGTCACGGTTTGTGATAATACCTACAAGTTTGCCGTCACGGCAGATCGGAACACCGGAAATTTTATATTTGCCCATAAGGTCGTTAGCGTCACGGACTGTATTTTCAGGAGAAAGGAAGAACGGATTTACAATAACACCGTTTTCACTTCTCTTAACACGGTCAACCTGGTCAGCCTGCTTTTCAATGCTCATATTCTTATGAATAGCACCGACACCGCCCTCTCTGGCAATAGCAATAGCCATTGCGGTTTCGGTTACAGTGTCCATTGCAGCAGTAACAACAGGAGTGTTAAGCTTAATATTTTTTGTAAGATTTGATGAAATATCAACATTCTTAGGTTCTACATCAGACTCACCGGGGATGAGAAGAACATCATCAAAGGTAAGACCTTCTTTGCCGAATTTCTGATTGTAATCTGTATTCAACATAAACTATCCTCCATTTTCCTTTTCTCATAATTGTTTATTATTAAATTTTATTATATCAAATAATTCACTCAAGTGCAACAGATAATTTGCAGTTTTTAAAATTTTTATAACGAATTTTCTGAGCCTGTAAATAAGACGGCATTTTGTGAATAATATAAAATGTTTATAAAGTATTATTGTGTATTCGGCAATTGTACTTCGTTGTTTTCAATAGTATTTTAATGTTTTAATATGCAAAATGACAAAAATATTTTGCTTTTTAAGATGTATAAAAAACGCTTTTTATAAACTTTATTACAACATCAAAAAATCCTTGCTTTAAAAACTTATGCGTATTATAATATAGGATAGTTATTTGGCTTATGATTTACGAAAGGACAGATTTTATGCCTTTTATAGATGTTAAAACTAATGTGACTTTCTCAAAGGAGAAAGCAGACGAACTTATGAAAGAGCTTTCCGGTTCGCTTAAGGCAATCGGCAAGAGCGAGGCGTATGTTATGTGCGCCGTTAATGACGGATTAAAAATGAGTTTTCAGGGCAGCAGTGACGAGCCTGCGGCAATAGTTGAAGTAAAACTTCTGGGCAAGGGTACAAAAGACGGCTATGCCAAAGTTACCGAGAATATCTGCAATATTATGCAGACAAACGGCATTGCGGGCAAGCGTTGCTATGTTAAGTACGATGAAGTAGAGCATTGGGGTATGGACAGCTTTATGTTCTGAAAACAGACTGTTATTTACCGAATAATTATCTATATATTTTACGGGAGAAAGAGTTATTATGAGAATTGTTGTTCTTGCAGGCGGATTAAGTACAGAGCGTGATGTATCAATATCTTCGGGTATTAAGGTAGCGTCTGCTTTGCGTGAAAAAGGTAACGAAGTAGTTTTGCTTGATGTATTTATGGGTTACGAAGAGAATTTCTGCGACATTGACGCACTCTTCAAGCACAATTACAGCTTTACGGACAGCCTCGGTGTCGGCACGGAAATTCCCGACATTAAGACAGTCAAGGAGAACCGCCTTGATAAATCATCAAGATTTATCGGTATGAATGTTATTGAAATCTGCGCCGAGGCAGATATTACATATCTTGCTCTTCACGGCGGTGAGGGAGAGAATGGTCAGATTCAGGCTACACTTGACCTTTTCGGCATCAAATACACGGGTTCGGGTTATCTCGGCTCTGCGCTTGCTATGAATAAGGCGCTTACAAAGAGCGTACTTATTCAGAACAGAGTTACAACCCCTGCGGGCAGAGTTTACAAGTCAGCCCAAGACGCAGAGGATTGGAGTTACTATCCTTGCGTTGTAAAGCCGTGTTCGGGCGGTTCAAGCGTAGGCATTACAAAGGCAGAAAACAGAGCGGAGTATTTAGAGTCTGTAAAAGAGGCTTTCAAATATGAAAAAGAAATCGTAGTTGAGCAGTTCATAGAGGGCAGAGAGTTCTCCGTAGGCGTTATCGGCGGCAGAGCATTGCCTCCGATTGAGATTATTCCTAAGACAGGCTTCTACGATTATGTGGCAAAGTATCAGGCAGGCGCAACAGACGAAATTTGCCCTGCTGACATTACTGCAAGCGAGGACGATGTTCTTCGTAAAGCTGCCGAGGCTGCGTTTAAGGCTCTCAACTTGCAGAGCTATGCAAGAATTGACTTTATTCTTGATAAAGTATCGGGCGAGGCTTATTGTCTTGAGGCAAACTCACTTCCCGGTATGACTCCGACAAGCTTGCTCCCACAGGAGGCAGCGGCAGAGGGTATTGACTATCCGTCACTTTGCGAAAAAATCATTGAAGTTTCTCTTGAAAAATACAATTAATAAAACAGAGGTGTTTTGCCGTGAACGAGGCTGTACTTCTTTATAATTATAAAGGCGACAGACTGAAAGCCGTAAGAAATACGCTTTTGTCTATGAAAATACCTGTAAAAACAGCGGCGAAAAAGGACTTTTCAAAGCCTATAGGAACATTGTTCGGATTAAAGGATATTGAACCGTTGCCCGACGATTCTCCGAACTTTGACGATGAGCTTATGGTTATCAAGGATTTTCCGCACCTTACATTTAATGTTATGCTTAAAAAACTTGAAAGCCACGGCATAAATAAAATGCCTCTGATTTGCGCCCTCACTCCCGACAACAGCCGTTGGAGCGGAAACAGACTTTATCAAAAAGTCAGCGAGGACCATTTAAAAGACAATAACCTTAAGGTTAAATTATAATTTACGGTTTTGCAGAGCGGTATTTAACAAAATACTGCTCTGCTTTTGTTTTTGCTTTTTTAAGTGACGGGTGAATGATTTGGCAAAGTAACAATTGGGTGACAAGGCTGTCTTCTTTTATTGTAAAAATTTGTCTTAAACAGTGCATTAAAAACCTAAATTTTAATATCTTTTTCCGTAATGTAAAAATTATGGAATTTTTGCGGATATTTTGTAGGAATTAGCAAATTTATCTTACCTTTTTTACTTGATTTATTTTGGTTTTTGTATTACTATAATAGATGTATGATTTTTTTAAAAAGAAAAGGGGATCTCTATGAAAAAAGTTATTTCATTGGCGCTTGCGGCCGTAATTTGTTCGGCTTCAATGCTCCTTGCCGCTTGTGGTGGCAGCACAACAAAGAAAATTGCTACAGTTGATGACCTTGAGGGCGCAAAAATCGGCGTTCAGCTCGGTACAACAGGCGACATTTATGCAAGTGATTACGAGGAAAAGGGTTCAACGGTAGAACGCTTTAACAAGGGTGCAGACGCTGTTCTCGCTCTTACACAGGGCAAGATTGACTGCGTTATCATTGACAGCGAGCCTGCTAAGGCTTTTGTTGCCGCTAATGACGGTCTTAAGATTCTTGACGAACCGTTTGCGGAAGAAGAATATGCAATCTGCGTAGCTAAGGACAATACAGACCTCCTCGGCAAAATCAACACAGCTCTTGCAGAGCTCAAAGCTGACGGTACAACAGAGTCAATCGAAAAGAACTTCATCGGCGACGATACAAAGGGAAAAACACCTTATGTAACTCCTGCAGGAACAGATTATCCGAACGGCGAGCTTCATATGGCAACAAACGCTTTCTTTGAGCCTTACGAGTATTATGACGGCGACACAGTAGTAGGTATTGACGCATCTATGGCACAGGCTATCTGCGACAAACTCGGATACAAGCTTGTTATTGACGATATGGACTTTGATTCTATCATAACATCTGTTCAGACAGGCAAGGCTGATTTCGGTATGGCAGGTATGACAGTAACAGATGAAAGATTACAGTCAATCAACTTCTCTGACAGCTATACAACAGCTACTCAGGTAATTATAGTTAAAGAATAATTAAAGATTTTTCCGGAAAGGCAGCATAAAAGCTGCTTTTCTGATATATAAAGGAATTTAACATATGGATAAGTTTTTTCAAGAAATAGCTGCGAGCTTTCAGAGAACTTTTATTAATGACGACCGTTGGATGCAGTTTTTAAGAGGTCTTGGAGTAACGATTGAAATCACAGTCGTTGCTGCCGTTATAGGTATTATCCTCGGTTTTTTAATCGCAATGGTTCGTTCGACTTACGACAAGAACCTTACCGGTAAAAAATGCAGAAAGCCGAGTGATTATTTACTCAAGTTTTTAAATGTTCTCTGCAATATCTATATTACGGTAATCAGAGGTACTCCTGTTGTAATTCAGCTTATGATTATGTATTACATCATATTTTCATCGTCAAGAAACGGAATTATCGCAGCGGTACTCGCATTCGGTATCAATTCAGGCGCATATGTAGCCGAAATTGTGCGTTCGGGTATTATGTCAATCGACAAAGGTCAGTTTGAGGCAAGCCGTTCGCTCGGATTTAATTACAGCAGCACAATGCTCCATGTAATTCTTCCGCAGGCTTTCAAAAATGTTTTGCCTGCACTCGGCAACGAGTTTATTGTGCTTGTAAAGGAAACTTCAGTTGCCGGTTATGTTGCACTCCAGGATCTTACTTATGTGGGCAATCTTATTCGTTCAAGAACTTACGAGGCATTTTTCCCGCTTATTTCGGTTGCGGTAATCTACCTTGTTATAGTATTGATTCTGACATACTTCCTCAAAAAACTTGAAAGGAGGTTGCGCAGCAGTGACCACTAACAATGATATTTTAATAAAGGTCGAGGGACTAAAAAAGTATTTTGGCAATAACGAAGTGCTCAAGGGCATTAATGCCGAAATTCACAAGGGCGATGTAATGGTGGTTATCGGTGCGTCGGGTTCGGGTAAATCAACTTTTTTGCGTTGCCTTAACCTGCTTGAAGAGCCGACAGACGGAAAAATCATTTTTGACGGCATTGATATTAACGACAGAAATGTAGATATAAACCTCCACCGCAGAAAAATGGGTATGGTGTTTCAGCAGTTTAACCTTTTCCCTCATATGACAGTGCTTAAGAATATGATTCTCGGCCCTGTAAAACTTCTTAAAAAGAGTAAGGAAGAGGCTACCAAAGAGGCAATGGAGCTGCTTGAAAGAGTAGGGCTTGCAGACAGAGCAAATGACTATCCGTCACAGCTTTCGGGCGGTCAAAAACAGCGTGTGGCAATTGTCCGTGCGCTTTGTATGAATCCGGAGGTAATGCTTTTTGACGAGCCTACTTCCGCACTTGACCCCGAAATGGTAGGCGAAGTTCTTGAAGTAATGAAAAGGCTTGCAAAAGACGGAATGACAATGGTAGTTGTAACTCACGAAATGGGTTTTGCCCGTGAAGTAGGTACAAATGTTGTATTCGTTGATAAGGGCGTAATCGTAGAGCAAGCGCCGCCGCAGGAATTCTTTACAAACCCTAAGAATGACAGATTAAAGGAATTTTTGTCAAAGGTTTTTTAATTAAATAAACAATATGACAGTCTGATAAACAGTGCGTTTGTCAGACTGTTTTTTGTGCGATTTTTAACGATTGCTAAACAATTATAAAAGTTTAAGGCTTGACCTGAATTTTTTAATTATATTCGTTGCTTTTAAAAATCTTATTATGCATACTTAAATAAATTTAATAAAAATTATAAAAAAGCTAATATTTGTCCTGATTTTGTCACTGTCGGTATGTTATTATATGTGTGTAAGATAAAGAAAAACAAAACTTACATTAAACAGCTAATAACTCATTTTCATAGATATTTTCCTCTCTCTTTTTTATTAAGCACTATGCTCGACTTCGGTCGGGCTTTTGCTTTTTTATCTGTAATTCTAATTTGTGTATTAAATAACCAAATATTTTAATTTTCTCTTTCATTGCAGATTTCATATGATATTAAAATTGTTTGACAATTATAAAATATTGTAGACAAAATCGTAATATTTATTGATATTGTTTACGATAAATGTTATAATGTGAAAAATATGTTGTTATATGACAACAGTTGAGGAGAGAAATAATTATGAAAAAATTTTTTGCGGTATTACTTTGCACTGTAATGGCGGCATCTGCAACAGCTTGTGCAAATTCAAGTGCAGGCAATAGCGAGAGTTCAAAGGCTGAGAGTGCTGTTTCGCAGGCATCTGAGGAAGAAACCTCTGCGCCTGAAACAACTAAGGAGGAAAGCTCAAAGGCTGAATCAAGCACAAGCATAATGTTCGGCAATATTCAGGAATACCTTGAGTATCCTTCAACTCAGAAATATTTGGAAAGTGCTAAAGAAAGCGCTGAATCTGCTAATTTATTTACTGTTGAATGTTATGCCGATGATGATACGCTTGTGTATGAATACAAGTACACAAAGCAGTTGCCGGACGATTCTATTGATCAGGTGGTAGAATATTTTAAAAAAATTACAGAAACCCTTGAATCTGGAATGGTTCCTGTTATGAAAGACTTGGTTGCATATGTAGATGAAACAGATCCTAAAATCAAGGTAGTTTATCTCAATGCTGACGGCTCTGAGCTGTATAGTATAACATTTGATAAGTCAATCCTTGATGAAGAGAGCACAGATGAGTCAAGTTCTGCTGAGTTGTAATTTTTAGAATTTTAAAAGGATAATAAAGTTAAGTGTCTATTATAAAGTTGTGGTAAGATTAGTAAATTATGATTTAGCGGACTTTTGGTCGGGCAAAAAAGTTAAACAAAAGTAAAACTTTCCGTCCCGAAGTTAAAAGTTTGGTCAACCTTTTCAAAGGTTGTGGGTGTGGGCAACGCCCACAAATACTTTTCTTTTACGTAATCTAACGGTAGCCAAACGGCTTGCTGTTTAGCGACTGAAACATAACAGCGAAATCCATTAAATTGCGATAGCAACAAGAAAAAAGATATTCTTAAAATTTGTACCGTCATTGCGTTGCTGTGACGGTACATTATTTTAATCTTTTCCTTTTACTAAAGGCTGTCGCCTGTTTTTTAAAACTTAGTTATCAAAAAACTAACTTCAGATTTTGCAATTTATATGATAATTTGACTAAAAATATACATCAGCAAAACAATACACGCTGTCGGGTGTTGCATTTTAGGGCAAAAATAATCTCCACAGGATTTATTTTCCTGTGGAGAATTTTATTTGCCTAAAAATCAAAATTTCTGAAAAATTTTTGCTTTTTTAGAAAAAAGCCCTTGACAACCTCCCTTTGGTAGCGTAAAATAGTACAATGTACCATAATGGGGTTATGTACCGACACAGTCGGACAAATCGTCAAAAAAATTTATCTTACAGGGGGATATTATCACAAAATCTCCAAAGTGTCAAGAGGTTTTTTTGACAGGGGCATTGCCCTCAAATTTATTAAGGAGTGATACGCCTATGGTTAATGTCAAACCCGTTAAGCTCGGCAATCGTGAACGAATGAGCTTTGGCAAAATCAATGAAGTTATTGATATGCCTAACCTTATTGATGTCCAGAAGCAGTCTTATCAGTGGTTCCTTGACGAAGGTCTTAAAGAAGTATTTAAGGATGTGTCGGGAATTACCGATTATCAAAATAATCTTGTGCTTGATTTTATTGATTACTCTATTGATGTTGATCACCCAAATTACAGCATTGTAGAATGTAAGTCAAGAGATGCTACATTCTCTGCCGCTTTGCGTGTTACAGCAAGACTTTTAAACAGAGCTACAGGTGAGATTAAAGAGAGCAATGTGTTTATGGGCGATTTCCCGCTTATGACACCGAGCGGCACATTCATCATCAACGGTGCAGAGCGTGTTATTGTATCTCAGCTTGTAAGAAGCCCGGGCGTTTATTATAAGATGGACCACGATAAAACAGGTAAAGAGCTTTACAGCGCTACCGTTATTCCTAACCGTGGTGCATGGCTTGAGTACGAAACAGACATCAACGATGTTTTCTATGTTCGTATCGATAAAAACCGTAAGCTTCCTGTTACAGCGTTTATCAGATCTTTAGGTCTTGGCACAGACGCTGAAATTCTCGACTTCTTCGGCGACGACGAGAGAATGAGAGCTACTATTGAAAAAGACCAGACAAGCAGTGTTGAAGAAGGTCTTATCGAAGTTTACAGAAAGCTCCGTCCGTCAGAGCCTCCTACAGTAGACAGCTCTCAACAGCATATCAATAATCTTTTCTTTGACCCCGGCAGATATGATATGTCAAGAGTAGGCAGATACAAGTACAACAAAAAACTCGGCATTGCCGACAGACTTGAAGGCCAGGTTATTGCAGAGCCTATCTCAAACCCACGCACAGGCGAGGTTATGGCTTTCAGAGATGAGAAAATTACTAAAGAAAAGGCTTTAGAAATCGAAAATGCCGGCGTTCAGATTGCTTATGTAAAAGCACCGGACGAAAAAATCGTTAAAGTTATTTCTAACGGTATGGTTGACATCAAGGCTTATGTTGACTTTGATGCAGAGGCTGAATGCGGAATCCGTGAGAATGTTCGTTTTGATGTTCTTTGCGAAATTCTTGACGCAGCACAGAACGAGGAAGAGCTTAAGGAAATGCTTACAGACAGAGCAGACGAGCTTACTCCTAACCATATCACAAAAGATGATATTTTTGCTACAATCAACTACCTTAACTGCGTGGCTCACGGTGTCGGCAGAACAGATGATATCGACCACCTCGGCAACAGAAGAATCCGTTGCGTAGGCGAGCTTTTACAGAACCAGGTAAGAATCGGTTTTTCAAGACTTGACAGAGTTGTAAGAGAAAGAATGGCTACACAGTCACAGGATATGGACTCGCTTTCTCCTAACTCGCTTATCAATATTCGTCCGGTAACTGCCGCAATCAGAGAGTTCTTCGGTTCTTCTCCGCTTTCACAGTTCATGGACCAGACAAACCCACTCGCAGAGCTTACTCACAAGCGTCGTTTGTCAGCGCTCGGCCCGGGCGGTCTTTCAAGAGATCGTGCAGGCTTTGAAGTTCGAGATGTACACTACACCCACTACGGCAGAATGTGTCCTATCGAAACTCCTGAAGGACCTAACATCGGTCTTATTTCATACCTTACATCATTTGCAAGAATCAACAAGTACGGCTTTATCGAATCACCGTACCGTAAGATTAATAAAGAAACAGGCGTTGTTACAAACGAAGTTGTTTATATGACAGCCGATGTTGAAGACAACTACACCGTAGCACAGGCGAATGAGCCGCTTGACGAGAACGGCAGATTTGTTCATACCAGAGTTGTCGGCAGAAGAAGAGATGAATTCGTAGATCTTCCTGCAGACGAGTTTGACTTTATGGACGTATCGCCTAAGCAGGTACTTTCGGTTGCTACAGCTATGATTCCGTTCCTCGAAAACGATGACGCAAACCGTGCTCTTATGGGTGCGAACATGCAGCGTCAGGCAGTGCCTCTCCTCAGAACAGAAGCACCTATCGTAGGTACAGGTATGGAGTACAAGGCAGGTACAGACTCAGGCGTATGTATTCTTGCGGAAGAGGACGGCGTTGTATTAAGCGTTGACGCCCGCAACATTCGTGTACAGTACGATTCGGGCAGAATTCAGGACTTTGAGGTTATCAAGTTCCTTCGTTCTAACCAGGGTACATGTATCAACCAGCGTCCTATTGTTGAAAGAGGACAGAGAGTTAAGAAGGGCGAAGTTCTCGCTGACGGTCCTGCTACAGACCACGGTGAAGTTGCTATCGGTAAGAACGCACTTATCGGCTTTATGACCTGGGAAGGTTATAACTACGAGGATGCGGTTCTCCTTAACGAAAAAATCGTAAGAGATGATGTTTATACATCTATTCATATTGAGGAATACGATACAGAGGCAAGAGATACAAAGCTTGGCCCCGAAGAAATCACAAGAGATATTCCTAATGTCGGCGAAGATATGCTCAAGTACCTTAATGAAGACGGTATTATTCAGGTAGGTGCAGAGGTTCACGCAGGCGATATTCTTGTAGGTAAGGTTACACCAAAGGGTGAAACCGAGCTTACTGCCGAAGAAAGACTTTTGAGAGCTATCTTTGGCGAAAAGGCAAGAGAAGTAAGAGATACTTCACTCAGAGTACCTCACGGTGAGAGCGGTACAGTTGTAGATGTTAAGGTATTTACAAGAGCCGACAGCCGTAACGAACTCCAGCCGGGTGTAAATAAGGTTGTCAGAGTTTATCTTGCATTAAAGCGTAAAATCAGCGTTGGCGATAAGATGGCAGGTCGTCACGGTAACAAGGGTGTCGTTTCAAGAATTCTTCCTGTTGAGGATATGCCATTCCTTCCTGACGGCACACCGCTTGACATCGTACTTAACCCGTTGGGCGTACCTTCTCGTATGAACATCGGTCAGGTGCTCGAGGTTCACCTCGGCTATGCGGCTAAGGCACTTGGCTGGAAGATTATGACACCTGTATTTGACGGCGCTCACGAAGGCGATATTTTCCAGGCACTTAAAGATGCAGGTTACAGCGAGGACGGTAAGACATGGCTTATCGATGGCAGAACAGGCGAGCGTTTTGACAACCCTGTAACCGTCGGTTATATGTATTACCTTAAGCTCCATCACCTTGTTGACGAGAAGATTCACGCAAGAAGTACAGGTCCTTACTCACTCGTTACACAGCAGCCTCTCGGCGGTAAAGCACAGTTCGGCGGTCAGCGTTTCGGTGAGATGGAAGTTTGGGCACTTGAGGCTTACGGTGCGGCCTATACACTTCAGGAAATTCTTACCGTTAAGTCTGACGATGTTATCGGCAGAGTTAAGACTTATGAGGCAATCGTTAAGGGTCAGAATATTCCTGCACCGGGTATCCCTGAATCATTCAGAGTTCTTATTAAAGAGCTGCAGTCACTTGCTCTTGATGTTCGTGTTCTTGACGCACAGGGCGAGGAAATTGACATTAAGCAGAAGTTTGATGAGGACGAAGACATTACAGATGCAGCTACAACCGAGTTCAACGAGGAGAGCGTAATGACCGAGTCAATGGACGGTTACAACCTCGATGAAGAAGGCGAAGAGGGCAATATGTTTGACGATTCGGGTCTTGCAGCAGATGACGATGACAGCGACTACTTCGACTTTGACGACTTAAACAAGAATGATATGTAAGGAGGAAGTATAAAAATGATAGATAATAACGCATTTGATTCAATTAAAATCGGACTTGCTTCCCCTGAGCAAATTAGAGCCTGGTCTTACGGCGAGGTTAAAAAGCCCGAAACAATCAACTACCGTACATTAAAACCTGAGCGTGACGGCTTGTTCTGCGAGCGTATTTTCGGACCTACAAAGGACTGGGAGTGCCACTGCGGTAAATACAAGAGAATCCGTTTTAAGGGTAAAATTTGTGACCGTTGCGGTGTTGAGGTTACAAGAGCAAAAGTAAGAAGAGAGAGAATGGGTCACATTGAGCTTGCCGCTCCTGTTTCTCATATCTGGTACTTCAAGGGTATTCCTTCAAGAATTTCTCTTATGCTCGATATTTCTCCGAGAACACTTGAAAATGTTCTTTATTTCTCAAGATATATTGTTACAGATCCCGGCAACTGCCGTGATCTTGAAAAAAATCAGTGCCTGAGCGAAAAAGAGTACGCTGAAATGCGTGAAAAGTATGACAACGACTTTGAGGCAGGTATGGGTGCAGAGTCTATTAAGAAGTTACTCAAGGAAATTGACCTTGAGCAGCTCTCTGCACAGCTTAAAGAAGAGCTTGAAACAGCATCGGGTCAGAAGAGAGTTCGTATTCTCAAGCGCCTTGATGTTGTTGAGAGTTTCCGCCTTTCGGGCAACCGCCCCGAATGGATGATTATGGATGTTATTCCTGTAATTCCGCCTGATATCCGCCCTATGGTTCAGCTTGACGGCGGCAGATTTGCTACTTCTGACCTTAACGACCTTTACAGAAGAGTTATTAACAGAAACAACCGTCTTAAAAAGCTCCTTGAGCTTAACGCTCCTGAAATCATCATCAGAAACGAGAAGAGAATGCTGCAGGAATCTGTAGACGCTCTCATTGACAACGGCAGAAGAGGCAGACCTGTTACAGGCCCTAACAACCGTCCGCTCAAGTCACTTTCCGATATGCTTAAAGGTAAGCAGGGTAGATTCCGTCAGAACCTCCTCGGTAAGCGTGTTGACTATTCGGGTCGTTCGGTTATCGTTGTAGGCCCTGAGCTTAAGATGTACCAGTGCGGTCTTCCTAAGGAAATGGCTATCGAGCTTTTCAAACCGTTTGTTATGAAACGCCTTGTAGAAACTAAGGCTGTTATCAATATTAAGGCTGCAAGAAAAGCAGTTGAGCGTGCAAAGGACGAGGTTTGGGATGCACTTGAAGTTGTAATCAAGGGTCACCCTGTTCTTCTCAACCGTGCGCCTACACTTCACAGACTCGGTATTCAGGCATTTGAGCCTGTACTTGTTGAGGGCAGAGCACTTAAGCTTCACCCGCTTGCTTGTACAGCGTACAATGCCGACTTTGACGGTGACCAGATGGCTGTCCATGTACCGCTTTCCGCAGAGGCACAGGCAGAGGCAAGATTCCTTATGCTTGCAGCCGGCAACCTCCTTAAACCGTCAGACGGTCAGCCTGTAACAGTTCCTACACAGGATATGATCCTCGGTTCGTACTACCTTACACTTGATAAGGACGGCGAGCGTGGCGAGGGCAAGGTGTTCCGTGATGTTGATGAAGCTATGATGGCCTATCAGACCGGTGTTATCCAGCTTCACTCAAAGATTAAGGTAAGATACGAAAAGGTAATTGACGGCGTTAAGTATTCCGACCTTGTTGACACAACAATCGGTAAGATTATCTTTAACAACCCGATTCCGCAGAACCTTGGTTTTGTTGACAGAAGCAAGCCTGAAAACCGCTTTAAACTTGAGGTTGACTTCCTTGTAGGTAAGTCTAAACTTAAGAAGATTATTGATAAATGTATTAAGATAAACGGCACAGAGATTACAAGCCATGTTCTTGACCACATCAAGGCACAGGGCTATAAATACTCAACAAGAGGCGCTATTACTGTTGCCGTATGTGACGCCGTTATTCCTCCTGCCAAGAAAGAAATCATCAAAAAGGCAGAGGCTGATGTCGATGCAGTTCGTGAGGACTATATGATGGGTCTTCGTTCCGATGAGGAGCGTTACGAGGAAGTTCTTAAGATTTGGGAGAAGGCTACAAACGATGTAACCGATGCCCTCCAGAAGAACCTTGACCGCTACAACCCAATCTTCATGATGGCCGATTCAGGTGCCCGTGGTAGTATGAGCCAGATTCGTCAGCTTGCAGGTATGCGTGGTCTTATTGCCAATACATCAGGTAAAACAATCGAAATTCCTATCAAGGCTAACTATCGTGAAGGCCTTAACATTATGGAATACTTTATTTCATCCCGAGGCGCTCGTAAAGGTCTTACAGATACAGCGCTCAGAACAGCCGACTCTGGTTACCTTACCCGTCGTCTTGTTGATGTATCACAGGAAGTTATCATTCGTGAGGACGACTGCGGTACAACAGACGGTCTTGAGATTTTCGACATCAAGGCAGGCGAAAACAATGTTATCGAGGGACTTCACGAAAGACTTATCGGCAGATACCTCGTTGACGATTTCTGCGATTCAAACGGCAACACCCTTGTTTCTAAGGATGTAATGATGGGCGACAAAGAGGCTGACATTATCGTAAACAGCGGCGTTGAAAGAATTAAGATTCGTTCCGTACTTTCTTGTCGTGCTAAGCACGGTGCTTGTAAGAAGTGCTACGGTTCTAACCTTGCAAACCGCCAGCCTGTAACAGTCGGTGAGGCAGTAGGTATTATCGCCGCACAGTCAATCGGTGAGCCGGGTACACAGCTTACAATGAGAACATTCCATACCGGCGGTGTTGCATCGGCAGAAGATATTACACAGGGTCTTCCAAGAGTTGAAGAGTTGTTCGAGGCCCGTAAACCAAAGAGCCTTGCAATCATCAGTGAAATTGACGGTGAAGTTAGATTTGAAGAAATCAAAAATGCTCGTCACGCTATTGTATTCAACCACGAAACAGGCGAAGAAAAGCAGTACCTTATTCCTTTCGGCTTTAGAGTTAAGGTTCAGGAAGGTCAGATTATCAAGAAAGGTGACAAAATCACCGACGGTGCTGTTAATCCGCACGATATTCTTGCAATTCTCGGTTCAGACGCAGTAATGAACTACCTTATTTCAGAGGTACAGAGTACCTACCGTTTACAGGGTGTTGAAATCAACGATAAGCACATTGAGGTTATCGTTCGTCAGATGATGAGAAAGGTAAGAGTTGAGGACGCAGGCGATACTAAGTTTATGTCCGGTCAGACCTACGATAAGAACGATGTTCTCTTTGAGAACGAGCAGATTAAAAAGCGTATTGCTAACGGTGAAGAAAACCTCAGAGAGGCAACATTCACACAGTTGCTCCTCGGTATTACAAAGGCAGCACTCGCAACAGACAGCTTCCTTTCTGCCGCATCATTCCAGGAAACAACAAGAGTTCTTACAGATGCAGCTATTAAGGGTAAGATTGATCCGCTTATCGGTCTTAAGGAAAATGTTATTATCGGTAAGGTTATTCCTGCAGGTACAGGTATGCCGAGATATGCAGGCGTAAAGCTCGAAGAGCCGAAGTCAGAGGTTGAAGATGCAGATGAAAATGCTGTTGAATCAACCGAAACTGCAGATATTGCCGAATAATTTTAACTAACATTTTGGTTTAAAAAAATTAAATGCCCGACAATGCATTCAGTCATTGTCGGGCATTTGTGCGTGAGCTTGTAGTTATTAACAATTTGTTATAAATGTGTTAAAAGATTGTCGGTTAGGTCATTTTAGAAAACTGTGGTTTAACACGGTGCTTAGGTTAAATGATTAAAAAATTTAGGTCAAGCCTTTTTAAAGGCTTGCGGGTTTGGGTAGCGCCCATAAAAATCATCCGATATAACAATTCTTCGGGCGCAAACAGCGTAGTTGTTTGCGTGCTAAAACTAAGTTTGTTAAAACAGGCAATAGCCATTGTAACCGGAAATGCTAAAAACACGGTTAAAGCATTGCGTTGACCGTGAAAGGGAAGTGCATTTTCTTTTGTTGCTCTCGCAAAAGCTAACGCAGTTATATTCAAGCCGCCAAACAGCAGGCTGTTTGGCTATCGTTAGATTGTGTAAACGAAAAGTATTTGTGGGCTTTGCCCACACCCACAACCTTTGAAAAGGTTGACCAAACTTTTATAATTAAATGTCGAAAACTGTAAATTTTACAACACTCAAAATGAATATTTATCAAATTAACAATCAATAAATATTCATTTTAATTCAAAAATATACATTTATTATACAATAAAAATCGTCCGAATTTGCAGCAAAGGTCAAACTCGGACGATATTATTTTGCTTTAGCAAAAACAATATTTTATCATTAAAATACGCTTAATCTAAATAATATTATAAGATAAAGCCAATCTTTTTCATAACTTTATTCATTGTACGACTGCTTATTTTAAGTGCAATTTCATCCGCTTTACGGTAGCACTCTTCAAGGTAAGCCTTATCCTTGATATATGACTCATAACGCTCACGAATAGGGCGGAGTTCTTCTACAACTGCCTCGCCGACAGCTGTCTTAAAGTCGCCGTATCCCTTGCCCTCAAAGTCGTGCTCAATCTGCTCAAAGCTAAGACCTGTGATTGTGCTGTAAATACCCATAAGGTTATTGATTCCGTCTTTGCCCTCGCCGTAGTGAACATGAGCCTCGCTGTCGGTAATTGCACGCTTAAATTTACGCATAATTGCCTCAGGTGTATCAAGAAGATGTACGCAGCCGTTTACATTTTCGTCCGATTTACTCATCTTCTTGGTCGGGTCCTGCAAGCTCATTACTCTTGCGCCGTTCTTTGGAATAAATCCTTCGGGGATTTTGAAAACATTGCCGTAAAGACCGTTAAAACGGGTTGCAATATCTCTTGTAATCTCAATGTGCTGTTGCTGGTCTGCACCTACGGGCACTTTATCTGCCTGATAAAGCAAAATGTCGCCTGCCATAAGTGACGGATATGTAAACAAGCCTGCATTTATGTTGTCTGCGTGCTTTGCCGACTTGTCCTTAAACTGTGTCATTCTCGAAAGCTCACCGAACTGTGTGTAGCAGTCGAGCACCCATGCCATTTCTGCGTGTGTATGCACATGGCTCTGAATGAAGAAAAGGCTCTTTTCTGTATCAATTCCGCAAGCAAGAATTGATGCGTATGCGTCGAGAATATTTTTTCTCATTTGAGCCGGCTCTTGTCTTACCGTAATGGTGTGTAAATCGGCAAGAGCGTAAATGCAGTTGTACTCGTTCTGCATAGTAACCCAATTGCGGATAGCACCAAGATAGTTGCCAAGTGTTATTGTGCCGCTCGGTTGAATGGCACTGAATGCGATTTGTTTCTTTTCGTTTTCCATAAATATTCTCCTTTATTTCAGCTTGCTGTTTGCCAGCTCGCCGAGTATCTTAATGCCTTTTTCAAGCTGTTCGTCGGTCGGTGTTGAAAAGTTGATTCTGAAGCTGTTGCACTTTTCGTTTTCGTCTGTAAGAAATGCATTGCCCGGTACTACGCATACCTTTTTGAGCACGGCTTCTTTGCAGAAGGACGGCATATCAATGCTTTCGGGCAGGTCGCACCAAATGAAAAGTCCGCCGTCAATTTTATGATAAGTAATTGCGGGACTTGCGTATTTGTCGAGCAAATCCATACAGAATTGTGCTTTTTTAGTGTATAGCTTGCGTAATTTTTCAAGATGTGCGTTGAAGTCATATTTTGTAATAAACTCATCGCAAACATACTGCGACCATATATTGGTGTGAACATCACTGCCTTGCTTGCATACTACGAGTTTTTGGAAAATCTGCTTTGGCGCAATGCAGTAAGCAACACGCATACCCGGTGAAATTACCTTTGAAAACGAACCGCAGTAAATTACGATTTCGTCCTCGTCAAAGCTCTTGATGTTTGGGATAAATTCGCCGCTGTATCTTAAATCTCCGTAAGGGTTGTCCTCAAGAATAAGAATGCCGTACTTTTTTGCAAGCTCATATACTTTCTTCCTCTTTTCAAGGCTCATTGTAACGCCCGACGGATTCTGAAAATTTGGTATTGTATAAATAAATTTTGCGTTTTTGTTGTCTTTAAGCGCCTGCTCAAGGGCGGTAATGCTCATTCCGTCAGGCTCAACGGGAACGCCGACAAGTTTTGCGTTGTAACTTCTGAATGTGTTGAGTGAACCGATAAAAGACGGCGCTTCGCAAATAACAACATCACCCTCGTTTACAAGAGCCTTTGAGCATAAATCCATAACCTGCTGTGCACCTGTGGTGATTAAAATATCGTCACCCTCTCTGCCGATGTTATGTTCTTTTTTCATATATTCGGTAAGGTGTCGGCGCAGTGGAGTGTAGCCCTCGCTTACGCTGTACTGTAATACGGAAATAGGATTTTCGGCAAGAACTTTTGCGGAAATCTCTGCTATTTCCTTTGCGGGAAAGGCATCGGGGGAAGGGTTGCCCGCAGAAAGCGAAACAACCTCGGGGTCTGCCGCATATTTAAAAATTTCTCTGATTGCACTTGGCTTAAGGTTAGAAACCCTGTCGGAAAATGTATATTCCATTTAAAAAATCTCCTTTTTGCATTTTTAACTGATAAAGTCAAAAAGCAATATATTTTATTGTAACACGATAGGCAAAAATATTCAAGCTACCGAGAGGGAAAAGCTACAATTTATGCCGTAATTTTTTGAAAATTATACTAAAAATACAAACAAATAATCTGCAATTTCAGTCTGTTGTAAAAATAATTAAAGAAAGTTCCGACATAATTAATGAAAATGCGGTTTAATTCCAATATCGAAAAATAAATTATTGCAATTATGTTACTATGTATATGAAATTGATTACTTATATTAAGGTTAATCAGGAGGATAATGGAATGGACAGTTCAGAAATCAAGCAGCTCCAAATCCTTGCAACAAAGGCAAGAATGGGAGCAATTCTCGGCACTTTTTGTGCTAAGTCGGGACATCCGGGCGGTAGCCTTTCGGCAGCGGATATTTTCACATATCTCTACTTTAAGGAAATGAATGTTGACCCTAAGAATCCTAAGTGGGAGGACAGAGATCGTTTTGTTCTTTCAAAGGGCCATTGTTGCCCAAGCCTTTATGCGGTTCTTGCACTTAAGGGCTATTTTGAATGGGACGAGCTTTCAAAGCTCCGTCATGTAGGCGCAATGTTACAGGGTCACCCCGATATGAAGGGTACACCCGGCATTGATATGAGCACAGGCTCACTCGGACAGGGTATTTCTGCGGCTTGCGGTATGGCGCTTTCCGCAAAAATCAGCAACAAGAGCTATCGTGTATATTCTGTACTCGGTGACGGCGAGGTTGAAGAAGGTCAGGTATGGGAGGCTGCTATGTTTGCCGCTCACAATAAGCTTGACAATCTTGTGATTTTCGTTGACCAGAACGGTTTACAGATTGACGGTACAGTTGACGAAGTTGCAGGCATTGAGCCGCTCGACAAAAAGTTTGAGAGTTTTGGTTTTGAAGTGTTTAAGATAGACGGTCATGACTTCAATCAGATTGAGGACGCACTTAACAAGGCAAGAGAAGTTAAGGGCAAGCCTGTTGCTATCCTTGCAAAGACAGTAAAGGGCAAGGGCGTTTCATTTATGGAAAATCAGGTTGGCTGGCACGGCACTGCTCCTAACAAAGAGCAGTACGAGCAGGCTACAGCCGAGCTTCAGGCTGAAATTGACAGATTGGAGGGCAACTGCTAATGGCTGAATCAAAGAAAATTGCTACTCGTGAGAGCTTTGGTATGGCACTTTGCGAGCTTGCTAAGACTAACAAGGACATCGTTGTATTTGACGCTGACCTTGCAGCGGCAACAAAGACAAGTATTTTTAAAAAGGAATTTCCCGAAAGATTTTTCGACTGCGGTATTGCCGAGGGCAATATGGTAGGCGTTGCGGCAGGTCTTGCGGCAGCAGGCAAAATTCCTGTAGCGGCATCATTTGCAATGTTTGCAACAGGCAGAGCATTTGAGCAGATCAGAAACTCGGTTGCTTATCCGCACCTTAATGTTAAGATTGCAGGCAGCCACGCAGGTATTTCTACAGGTGAAGACGGTGCAACTCACCAGTGCCTTGAGGATATCGGTATTATGCGTACAATTCCGGGTATGGTAGTTATCAACCCTGCCGACCACTATGAGATGATGGCTGCAACAAAGGCAGCTATCGAGTATGACGGTCCTGTATATATCCGTCTTGGCAGACTTGCTATTGAGAGCTTTAACGACCCTGAAACTTATACATTTGAACTTGGCAAGGGTATTACACTCCTTGACGGTGACGATGTGGCAGTTATTGCAACAGGTCTTTGTGTAAATGAGGCTCTTAAGGCTTGTAAGCAGCTTAAGGAAGAGGGCATTAACGCTCGCCTTATTAATATTCACACAATCAAGCCTATCGACAGAGAAATCATCGTTAAGGCTGCAAAAGAAACAGGCAGAATCATTACAATTGAAGAGCATAATGTAATCGGTGGTCTTGGTGACGCTGTATGTTCTGTAGTAAGTGAGGAATATCCTGTTAAGGTAACAAAGGTTGGCGTAAACGATTGCTTTGGTTACAGCGGCCCTGCTCTTGAGCTTCTCGATAAGTTTGAGCTTACAGCTCCGCATCTTGCAAAGAAAATCAAAGCAGCTGCTCAGGATAAGTAATTTAGAATTTATAATTTAATATAAAAATTACCGCTCGGCATAGTGATGTCGGGCGGTTTTTGCGTTTTGTGGTTTTTAGGTTCTTTATAAAAAGCCGGGTAATTATGGTGTATCGCACGAGTTAAGCGAAATAATTAAAAATTTAGGTCAAGCCTTTTTAAAGGCTTGCGGGTTTGGGCAGCGCCCATAATTATCTTCCGATATAACAATTCTTCGGT
>NZ_JBBNJY010000009.1:0-79348 GCF_040093295.1 Ruminococcoides bili | reverse complement strand
ATCTCTTGAACACAACGGCGTTAGCCTTTATAAATGCGATAGCAATAAGAAAGCCATTCGATATATAATGAAAAGTTAATCATTTCTTTTATAAAAGGCTGTCGCCTGTTTTTCAAACTATGTGCAAGCACGCAAACAGCGTTGCTGTTTGTGCCTGATAATTTGTAATAAAAACAGCTTTCTTGGGCGTTGCCCAAACCCACGAGCCTTTAAAAAGGCTCGACCTAAATTTCTTTGTCCGATCAGAAAGCATAGGCAATCTTAATACTTTTAATTCCCGACTGTTTCTAAGTTATTGTCGGGAACAAGAAAATTATTACTTTGCAAACTATCATCTCGTAATAAAAACCATAATTTACCCAGACTTTTAAAAGAACTGTTTTAATAAAAAATTAACTAAAAAGGCAATACCACAATTAATGTGATATTGCCTAAATTTTTAAAGAAATTCCATAGGGTCAAGGCGGTCTGTTTCACTTCTTCTGATTTCAAAGTGTAAATGTTCGCCGGTGGAGTCGCCTGTAGAGCCTACATAGGCTACAGTCTGTCCCTTATATACCTTGTCACCCTGACTTACTGCAAGTGAACTGCAGTGACCGTACAATGAATAATATCCGTTTCCGTGGTCGATTATAACATAGTTGCCATAGCCTGAATCATCATATCCTGCCCATGTTACTGTGCCGCCGTCAGCCGCTACAATGTCCTGACCGCCGATTCCGTCATCTGAAATATCTATGCCTGAATGAAGTCTGCCCCAACGATAGCCGTAGTAGCTTACAATGTTGTGGGTGTAGGGAAGAGGCCACATAAACGAACCTGTTGCATCGTATGACGGAGCTTCGCTTGTGCCCTGAACAATTATCTCGTTCTTAGGCTCTTTTGTAACATTTCTTGCTGTTTCAACAGAATCTGTCTGTTCTCCGTTTATATATGTTACCTTGTAGGTTACTTCAGCCTCGCCGTTTTCACCTTCTTGCTTGGTTTCGCTGTAGGTGTTGCTCTTTGAATCGTCATACTCGTATTGGGTATCGTAATTAAGGCTGATTGTATCGGTAACATCAGTAGTAACAGCCACATAAAGATAATCTTTAGCAAGCTCAAGAACTTCATCTGCCGTAAGTACGGTTTCATTCGGGAATTTACCGTTGATAATTTTTACTGTATTTGCAAAATCAGCGGTAGTATTTTCGTCATAACCCTCTTTAGCGTCAAATAAAATTTTATTTAACGCATTGCCGAGGGCAGATGTTTCTCCTGTAACACCGATTTTTTTGCCGTTAATATAAAGTGCAGAAAGTTGAGCGCCGATATTGTTGCTCAAAACTGCATTTGTAACAGCTTTTTCCGCAGTATCGGTTGCCTCATCTGCTGTAGCTATGCTTGAAAATTCATTTGAAGTATAGTCAACATAAGAGTATCCCGAAGACTTGGCACTTTGTACAGTCGCTTTCTTTTCTGTCGGCGGTACGGAAAGTGCACTTGCGCCCGATGCAAAACCTATCATAGCGGCAGTGAGGCAGGCAACAGATGCAAGCATAGCTTTCTTCTTGATTGCCTTATGCACACTTGCTTTTGAAACAGGTGCGGCGTGAGCGTATTTTCTGTCATTTTTATAGCGTGTTGCGGTAACAAGCTTTAATGTTGGATTATCTGTATCATTAAAGTTTATACCCTGTCTTGCAGCGCTGTATCGTCTGTCAAAATAACAGATTTCAGCTCGTTTGGAGCTTGTCTGCATAACAGGCTTTGGCTGTACGGCAGGTTTGTTTTGCCTTTTTGCAACAGGTTTTGTAACATTTCTTTTTACGGTTACTTTTCTTGTTGATTTTATTTTAAACTTTTTTGCTGCAAGCGCAGCTGCTCTCTTTATAAAGCGAACAGTTTTCTGAGCGGTATTAAGCTCTTGAGGTTTGCGCCTTGTAAAAGGAAGACTCTCGATTTCTTGGTAGCCGTCCTTGCCAATGAACTTTGTACTCAAAATAATTTCTCCTATCTCATTAACTGTTACATTCTTGTAACAAACTTAACACTATTATTATAACAAATAGTAACAAAATTGCAATAGAAGAATTAAAAACCGTAATCTTATCCAGTAATTAGCACAAATCTAACAGCGTATATTATGCAACAGATACAATAATTCTCAAAATTAATTATACTTTAAGTTATCGACTGTTAAATCTTTTAACTTATTGTAATATTTATTTAATGCCTCAATAGCACCGTTAAAGTCGTGTTCCTTGTAATTTCCGCACTCTGCGGCAGTATTTCCTGGAATTTCGCCTGTGTGATTCTTACATTTAAAAACAGTATCTTTAATGAGCTCAAGGGCATCTTCCTGCGACATATCTCTTACAAGAAAATAAAATCCCGTTCTGCAGCCCATAGGGCCAAAATAAATTACCTTATCCGCATATTTGCTGTTGCGTGAATATGTTGCAAAAAGATGTTCAATAGTGTGCATAACAGGGTTAGGCAGAAACGGCGGAGTATTCGGCTTAATAAATCTCATATCGTATGTTGTAATGTCACCGTCAATTCTCGATACATAAACACCCGGTTCAAGTGTATCGTGATTTACCTGAAAGCTTGCAATTCTTTCCATTATAAAAAACCTCTTTCTTATTTAATAGTTTTAAGCGTAGTCTGCAATACCGGTAAAGCAAATGTTAAGGTCAACTTCGCCTTCAATACCGTCAACCTTACCTGCGGTTGTATATTGCCACATCGAAAATTGATAGTAAAATTCAGGCGTGTCGCTGTATTCGCAGTACCAAATGTCATAGTCCTTTAATCTTGAAAGGTCATATTTAAAATAAAGTTCACGGCTCGGAGAGTAAATAGATGCGGTATAGCCGTTTGATTCTACGGTCTGGCAGAATGCTCTTGCACATTCGGTTGCCTCGTAAGCAGAAACATTGTCGGTTCTTGCATCATCATCTTTTACAATTTCCCAGTCATAAGCAACGGGATAATCAAGTTTGATGTCGCCGAGAATGTCTTTTACATAGTTTGCCTCCTCAATAGCCTCATCGGTATTAATTGCTTGGGAGAAGAAGTAAACACCGACTTTGATGCCGTTGTCTTTTGCCTCTGTAATATTTTTTATTGCATTTTCGTCTTGATACAGAGTTCCCTCTGTGCCGTAGCCTCTGCCGCCGATTCTTATCATAGCAAAGTCAATGCCCGAATCCTTAACTTTTTTCCAGTCGATAGTTCCGTTGTAATCGGAAACATCTACACCCTCTGTTGATGCCGCTTTACCGTTTACATTGTAATACTTAAAGTTAGCGTCGGCAGAAAAATTATTTTTATCGAGGGTATTTTTTGGAACATTGGCAAGTTCTGTTATCCAGATTTCTCCGAGAGTGGAATCGTTTATTAAAATTTTTTCTCCTGTGGTTTTTACTGTTGTATCTGTAGGAGTGGGGGTGTAGGAACTTTGTTCGGCAGTGCTTTCGCTCTTGCCTATGCAGCCTGACAGTGCAACTGTGCTTACGAGGAGTGCCGAAATAAGTATGTATTTAATTTTTTTCATCATATTAACTCCTATTTTGTATTTATTAATGACAGGATAACACAAAAATAAATTTCTGTAAATAAAATAAGTCAAAATTTATATTGAAAATATTGTGAAAATTAAGTATAATAGAACAGTATAATGCAACAATATGGCTCACATTAAAGAAAGGAGTAGGGATTATGAATGCTGCAAAGGTTACAGGTTATGCCAAAAAGCCTAAAAAAGAGCTTATCAAAGCCATTGATGACTGTGTGTCGTTAAGTCAGCTTTTTGCGCTTATCCAGCATGAGAATATAACTATGCAAATGCATTCACAACCCGGCGCATCAAACCTTGCTCCAAAGGTTCTTTCAGCACAAGAGATTATAGATAAAAAAGACACTCCGCTTGAGCGTCTTAAAACTGAAATAAAAAAATCCGTTTTAAAAAGCAAATAGCAGTTGTATCGAATTTTGTCGGTACAACTGCTGTTTTTTGTTTTAAATATTTTGTTAAAAAGAATTGCTGAAGCCTGATAAATTTAGTGGTTTGCAGAATACTTTGCCGGTCAATTACAATTGTAAAATTAACCGCCGCTTTCCGCTAAACATAATTTTATCCAAAAACCTAAAATCAAAAAACAACCACAAGTAGCATTTTAAAGCGTTCTTCACCGAAAACTGCGTGAGGGTGTTTTGCAGGCATAACGATTGATTCACCTTCTTTTAATATATACTCAATGCCGTCAACAGTAATTTTTCCGACACCGTCAAGGCAGGTTACAAATGCGTCGCCACCCGATTCGTGAGTGCTGATTTCCTCGCCTTTATCAAAAGAAAAAAGAGTTACGCTTACTGCATCGTTTTGTACAAGGGTTTTGCTCACTACCATTCCGTCCTGATAAGCAACTTCGTCTTTTAATGTAAGCACCTGTGATTTGCTTATATTTTTCATTTTACCGTTTTTAAATAACATTTCCGTTGTAAGTACCTCCTTTGTTGAAAACATAATTATTTTTTACAATATTATCACATAAATACCCGATAAACTCAATAAAGTGATGCACAATGTATTGATGAATTTTTGAAAAGTGATATTTTCAATTGCGAATATTGATATATGAATTTTTTTGATGTAAAATAATAATGTTATACTGTTAAAAGGTTAAATTTAAGAAAGGCAAATTGAGAGGAAAATATGATTAAACTCAGAAGATTTTTGAAGGACTACAAAAAAGAATGTATTATCGGCCCTTTATGTAAGCTTTTTGAGGCAATACTTGAGCTTATTGTTCCGCTTGTAATGGCGGATATAATTGACAACGGTGTCACCAACGGCGACAAAGGCTATGTACTGCGTATGGGTCTTGTAATGGTTGCGCTTGCGGCAACGGGATTGCTTAGTGCGCTTGTGTGTCAGTATTTTGCTTCAAAAGCCTCACAAGGTTTTGGTACAAAGGTGAGAAGAGCGTTGTTTTCTCACATCAACTCACTTTCTCACGCAGAACTTGACAAACTCGGTACACCGTCACTCATTACAAGAATTACAAATGATGTAAACCAGTCACAACAGATGGTTGCAATGACTATACGATTGCTCACAAGAGCACCGTTTATTGTTATCGGCTCAATTATTATGGCAATGACAATCAGCGTGAGAATGTCAATTATTTTTATAATTGCCGCCGTTATTATCGGTCTTATACTTTATTTTGTAATGACAAAGAGTATTCCGATTTTCAGCCTTATACAGAAAAAACTTGATAAAATCGGACTTGTTTCAAGAGAAAACCTTTCAGGTAACCGTGTTATCAGAGCTTTTTCAAAGCAGAAAAGCGAAAAAGAGAGAATTGATAATTCTACGGAGGATCTTGCAGCTACTTCAATTCGTATTAGTAGACTTTCCGCTCTGCTTAATCCCGCAACTTATGTTGTAACGGATGTAGCGATTATTGCAATTATCTGGTTCGGCGGTATTAATGTAGATGCCGGTAATATGCAGACGGGTGATATTATTGCGCTTGTAAGCTATATGACGCAGATTTTGCTTGCGATGATAGTTGTTGCAAACCTTGTGCTTTTAATGACAAAGGGCAGTGCGTCGGCAGCAAGAATCAACGAAGTCCTTGAAACGGAGCCAAGCGTAAAAGAAACCACAAAAGAGATTATTTCTGTAAATACAGACGAAAACACACCGAAGATTGCTTTTGACAATGTTTCTTTCAGTTATGGCGGCGGTGATGATGAGCTTAGTAAAATCAGCTTTGAAATCAAGCGTGGCTCAACTGTAGGTATAATCGGCGGTACAGGCTCGGGTAAGAGTACGCTTATCAACCTTATTCCTCGTTTTTATGATGTAACACAGGGAAGCGTGGAGGTTGACGGCAGAAATGTTAAAGATTATTCTTTCAAACAGTTAAGAAAACAGATTGGCATAGTTCCGCAGCAGTCAATACTTTTTAAAGGAACTATCCGTGACAATATGAAATGGGAAAATCCTGACCTTTCGGATGAAGATATTATTACTGCGCTTAAAAACGCACAGGCTTATGAATTTGTTTCAAAGCTGCCTATGGGACTTGACAGCCATGTTGAGCAGGGCGGTAAAAACTTCAGCGGCGGTCAAAGACAGCGACTTTGCATTGCAAGGGCAATTGCGGCACAGCCAAAGGTACTTATTCTTGACGACAGCTTTTCCGCACTTGACTTTGCAACAGATGCGGCACTCAGAAAAGCGCTTAGTCAGTACACTCATGAGATGACGGTTATAATTGTAACACAGCGTTGTTCAACAATTATGAATTCTGATTTAATACTTGTGCTTGACGACGGTATGCTCGTAGGTAAGGGCACTCACAAAGAATTGCTTAAAAACTGCGAAACCTACAAGGAAATCTGCCTTTCACAGCTTAGCAAATCGGAGGTGGAAGTTTGAAAAAATCAGTAGTAAGAAGAGTTTTAAAATATATAAAACCATACAAAGGATTGCTTGCACTTGCTATTTTAAGTGCGATTATAAGCGTTTCGCTTACCCTTTATATTCCTGTACTTACAGGTAATGCCATTGATAATATTATAGATAAAGGCAATGTTAATTTTGAAAATGTACTTCAAATAATTATTTATATAGCCGTCGGTGTTGCCGGTGTTGCGATTTTCCAGTGGACTATGACTTATTTTACAAATGTAATTTCATACAAAACAGTAAGAGATTTAAGAAGAGATGTTTTCTGTAAATTTAACGATGTGCCGCTATCGTACATTGACACACACTCGCACGGTGACCTTATCAGCCGAGTAATCAATGATGTTGATGCCGTAGGCGACGGCCTTTCACAGATGTTTTTGCAGTTGTTCTCGGGTATTGTTACAATTCTCGGAACAATGGTATTTATGTTTATAATTGACTGGAGAATTGCTCTTGCGGTAATTATCCTTACTCCGCTTTCGTTATTTGTGGCTGCTTTTATAGGTAAAATGACACATAACCGTTTTGCAAGACAACAGCAGCTGCAGGGCGATATTTCCTCATATGTTGAGGAATATGTGGGCAATCAGCGAATTGTAAAGGCTTTTTCATATGAAGACAGAGCTTTTGAAAATTTTGAAAAATACAACCAAGAACTTTACACGGTAGGCTTTAAAGCACAGTTTGCAGGTGCTCTTGCTAACCCGAGCACACGATTTGTAAATGCAATGGTGTATGCGGCTGTCGGTATATTCGGTGCAATTACAGCAATTGCAGGCACACTTTCGGTCGGACAGCTTTCGTGTTTTTTAACCTATGCAAACCAATATACAAAGCCGTTCAACGAAGTAACGGGCGTGCTTACGCAATTGCAGACAGCTATTGCGGCGGCGGGAAGAGTATTTGATGTGCTTGACGCCGAAGACGAACCAAAAGATAAGCCTGATTCAATTAAAGTTGAAAATTGCAAAGGCAATGTTAAAATTGAGAATGTCAACTTCTCTTATGTAAAAGACAAGCCTCTTATTACAAACTTTTCTCTTGATGTAAAGAGCGGAAGTCACATTGCAATTGTAGGACCTACAGGCTGCGGTAAAACAACATTTATAAATCTTCTTATGAGATTCTACGATACCGACAGCGGTAAAATATCGGTTGACGGTGTAGATATAAAAGATATGGAGCGTGACGAGCTAAGAAAGCTGTACGGAATGGTTTTGCAGGACAGTTGGTTGTTCTGCGGCACTATTATGGAAAATCTTAAGTACGGCAATCCGAACGCTACAGACGAAGAAGTTATTGAGGCTGCAAAGGCGGCATATGCGCACAGCTTTATAAGAAGAATGCCGGATGGTTATGACGCTATGATTTCAGAGGGCAGCGGTAACCTTTCGCAGGGACAAAAGCAGCTGCTCTGTATAGCAAGAGCAATGCTTTCCAATCCGACAATGCTTATTCTCGACGAGGCTACTTCGTCTATTGATACACTTACGGAAATTCGTGTTCAAAAAGCCTTTGCAAAGATTATGCAGGGCAGAACAAGCTTTGTTGTTGCACACAGGCTTTCTACTATTAAGGAAAGCGATGCTATTCTTGTTATGCGTGACGGTAATATCATTGAGCAGGGTACTCACGATGAACTTCTCGCAAAGGGCGGTTTCTATAAGAATCTGTACGAAAGTCAGTTTGCCAAGTAATCGGTGTCACATAGTGACACAATTATAAAAAACTATATATTATCAGGTTAAAATACTTGGAACAAATGTTTTGAATTTGTAACCTTTTTGCTTATAAAGGTTACAACAAAGCTCTTAAGAGTCGCAAAACCCCAGATTTTATGGAGGTTTTGCGGCTCTTTTTTGTATTATAATTTCGCTTGAGAATTATAAATTAAAATAAGGTAAAAATAATTTCAAATCTGAAAAATATTACTTAGGTTTGTAAATTTTATTTCATTTTGTGCTATATTTATCTTGATTTTTATCAGCTGATGGGGTATAATGATAGCAAACGGTGGCATAAGGTGTCATTTAGTGACTGAATGATACTCAAAAAACCGAAATTCAGTTCTAAACGGAGGTGGGCAAAATGTTTTCCGGAATGTCTAATAATTCAATCGATGCAAAAGGACGAGTTGTTTTGCCTGCTAAGTTTAGAGATGAACTTGGAGATACCTTTTATGTTGCACAGGGCTTTGGCACTCCTTGTATTCAGGTTATGTCTAAGGAAGTTTTTGAGCATTTCTGTTCACAGATTATGCAGCTGCCCGCTAACAAAGCTATGATTCTCCAATATACTTTTACGGCAACCGCTGTTGAAGTATCGTCTAATTCACAGGGCAGAGTTCAGCTTCCGCAAACTTTAAGGGAGAACGCAAAGCTTGACAGCGATGCTCTTGTAATCGGTCTTAATAATCGTATTGAGATTTGGAGCAAGTCAGTGTTTGAGGATTATGTAAATTCACAGAAGGAACAGCTTGCCGACGCAGTTGGCAGCCTTTCATTCGGATAAGGAGCAAGCTATGGAATTTAATCATATTCCCGTTCTGCTCAATGAAACCATCGAAGGGCTTAATATTAAAGAAAACGGCATTTATGCCGATGGTACTGCAGGCGGTGGGGGACACAGCAGTGAGATTCTAAAACACCTTACTACAGGTAAACTTATCTCAATTGACCGTGATCCCGATGCTATCCAAACGCTTACAAAGCGTTTTTGCAAAAATGAAAATTCAATAATCATAAAGGGCAACTTTGCAGACATTGCCGAGCTTTTAAAGCAAAGAGGCGTTGGCAGACTTGACGGGGTTATGCTTGACATCGGTGTTTCTTCTCATCAGCTTGACACAGCCGAGCGGGGATTTTCTTTTCACGAGGATGCTCCTCTTGATATGAGAATGAGCCAAAGCGGTACAACAGCCGCAGATTTGGTAAATTCGCTTCCTTTTGAAGAATTACGCAGAATTATTTACACCTACGGTGAAGAAAAATTTGCGGATTCCATTGCAAAGGGTATTGTGAAAGCGAGAGAAGAAAAGAAAATTGAAACTACCTTACAGCTTGCCGAGATTATCAAACAGAATGTTCCACAGAAAGTGCGAAGAGAAGGACATCCTGCAAGAAAAACATTTCAGGCTATAAGAATAGCGGTAAATGACGAACTCGGAGCACTTAACAAAGGTCTTGACGGAGCGTTTGAAATGCTCGGTTCGGGCGGAAGGCTTGCGGTTATTACATTCCATTCGCTTGAGGACAGAATTGTTAAGCAAAAAATGGCATCATGGTGTAAGGGATGTACTTGCCCGAAAGATTTTCCGGTGTGCGTATGTGGCAATAAGCCCAAGGCAAAACTCATTACCAGAAAACCGATTTGTGCAAATGGGACAGAATTGGAATTAAATCCCAGGGCGAGAAGTGCAAAGTTGAGAATATGCGAAAAAATATAGTTTTTTCTTTGGTAGCTATGGACAAATGAGCTAAATTGTAGTAAAATATAACAAAGCTGTAAATAAGGTTACAGATACTATTAGTAGTAGCTCTTTTATACTGCAATTACTATATGTACGCATAATATAGGACTTTAAAGAAGATTTATCGTGCTTTAAATACGTATAATTCTTTTAAAATGTTAAATTTGTGAAATATTTTGCTCGTTTTGAAAAATGAGTATATTGTGTGTTTTATTATAAATGATATCGGAAAGGCACAGGGTGCAGAATATGGCATATGAAAACAGAAACGCAGCTTATGATTTGAGTCTTTTTGACCAGGCTTCAGCAGCTCCTTTGCCAAAGCGTGACGAAGAAGTAGAAAAGGTAAAAGAACCTAAGAAAAAGACCGGTAAAAAAGTAATTTCTCTGCCGGAAGAGGAATTACATAAAATCAGAAAGCGCAGACACAATCCGCTTAAGGTTGCACTCGGTACAATCGGCGGTGCGGCAGTTGCAATGATTATTGCAACAATTATTATAGGACAGGTAAGAATCACAGAGTTAAATCAGCAGATTATTACCGCAAAAGAAACACTCTCAAATGCACAGAGTGTTTACACACAGACAGAAATGAGCTTGCAGGCAAAGCTTAGCTCATCAGACATTGAAAAATATGCCGAAAACCAGCTTGGTTTGACCAAAGCATCAAGTTCTCAGCAAGAATTTGTTTCACTATCGGGTGGAGATAAGGCAGAGGTTACTTCTCCGGAAAGTGAAAACCTCTTTACTCAGTTTATCAGCTCAATAGCAAATCTTTGGTCATAACATAACGGCAAACTTAATACAAATGTTATGGAGGAATAAGAGTTAAGACTGTGTCTTGGCTCTTTTTTCGGTATAGAACAGTTATTGTAAAATATTTACATTTTTATAAGGCTATTGCGGTTGAAAGGAGAAATTTTGTTGGAGAAAAACGATTTTACTAAAAAAGAAAAGAAAAAGAAGGCCGCAAAGGGTCCTAATCAGCGCCTAAGACACAGAACGGCAGTTCTTATTGTACTTATTCTTGTTATCGGTTTTGGCGCAATTGTTGCAAGACTCGGTTATCTTACCACTATACAGAGCGGAGAATTGCAGCAGGCTGCGGTTGAACAACAGCTTATGGACAGAAAACTCCCCGCAAAGCGTGGTACGATTTATGATTCAAACGGCAAGGTGCTTGCGGAAAGTGCATCTGTATGGCAGGTAGTTATGTCGCCTGCGAATATAGATACCGATAAGCAGAGAGAAGCTGTTGCTTCCGGTCTTTCTGAAATTCTCGGACTTGATAAGGCAGATTTGCTTGAAAAGACAAAGCAGAACAGCTACTATGTAGTTGTAAAGCGTAAGATTGAATCTGATACAAGAACAAAAATTCTTGAACTTATCGATAAACTTAAGAAAGACTACGACTGCAGCGATTATGCGGTACAGCTGCAGGATGACTACAAAAGATATTACCCGAATAACGACCTTGCGTCTAATGTAATTGGATTTACAGGCAGCGATGAACAGGGCCTTGAGGGTATTGAGTATGAGTACGATACTTATCTTAAAGGTACAGCGGGCAGAATCGTAACCGCCAAAAACTCAATAGGTACTGAAATGCCTTTTCAATATGAGCAGAATGTTGCAGCTAAGGACGGTAATAACCTTTATCTTACAATCGACTCAACAATTCAGTCTATTTGTGAAAAATATATGGCACAGGGTATCATTGATAATGATGTTCTTAACAAAGGCGTATGTATATTGATGGATGTAAATACAGGCGCTATTCTGGCTATGGTTACGGCAAACGGTTATGACCTTAACAATCCTTATCAGCTTTCGGACGAAGAACAGAAAAAAATAGACGCCCTTCCCGAAAATGAACAGGATGCAGCGGAAAGTGCGGCTTTGTCAGCAATGTGGCGTAATAAGGCTGTTGCCGATACTTACGAGCCGGGTTCTGTATTTAAAATGTGTACAGCGTCAATGGTTCTTGAAGAAGGTCTTGTAAATCCGGACACAAGTACATTTTATTGTGCGGGTTCAATGACAATCGCTGATGCCGATCCTATTCATTGTCATAACCTTGCAGGCCACGGTACACAAAGCTTTACAGAGGCTATTGTAAATTCATGTAACCCTGCTTTTATGCAGATGGGACAGTTGCTTGGCATTAACAAATATACACAGTATTATAAAGCATTCGGTTTTGCGAACAAAACAGGAATTGACCTTCCCGGTGAGGCTGATGACCAGTTCTTTACAGATATGGATGAAGTTGACCTTGCGGTAGGTTCATTCGGTCAGAACTTTAAAATCACACCTATACAGATGATTACAGCTTGTGCCGCTGTTGCAAACGGCGGTTATGTACTCCAGCCTTATGTGGTTTCAAAAATCACAGATTCAGACGGCAATGTGGTAAAAACCGTTGAAAAGACAGTTAAGCGCCAGGCTGTTTCAAAAGAAACATCTGATAAGATGAACGAAATTCTTGAATACAACACATCGACTGCAGGTTCGACTTCGGGTTATGTTGCCGGTTATCGTGTAGCAGGTAAGACAGGTACTTCCGAGAAAAAGGGTGGGGAAATAATCAGTAACTATAAGGAAGACTATATTGCATCTTTCTGCGGATACGCTCCTGCCGATGACCCTCAGGTTGCTATGCTTGTATTCTTTGATACACCGAACGGTGCTTCATACTACGGTTCTCAGGTAGCATCTCCTGTATTTATCAATATTATGACAGAGGTTCTTCCTTATCTTGATATTAAAACAAGTTACTCGGATGACGAACTTGAGTATGTTGATGTATATGCAGGTTCTTATGTTGGACTTTCTGTTTCGGAAGCTACTGCAAATGCAGAGAATGACGGCTTTACAGTAACTGTAAAGGGTGACGGAGATAATGTAATTTCACAAATTCCTGCACCGTCATCACAGATACCGAGCGGAGGCAACATTGTACTTTATACGGATGAGGCAAGTACGGCAGAAAAGGTGACTGTACCGTATCTTGTCGGTTACTCGGTTTCGGAGGTAAATGCAGTTGCAAGTGCATACGGACTTAATGTAAGCCTTGTGGGTGCGGCTTCCGGCAGTGTAGTAAGTACATCACAGGATATAGCAGAGGGTACTATGGTTAGTGAAGGATCGTTAATTACAGTAACCTTTAGTTCTTCGGTGAGTGTGAACGATTAAAATTTGCGGTTCAGAGGGGACTGCAATGTTAAATAACCATTGGGCAGGGCTTTGATTATTCAAGCCCTTTGCCCGTATGAAAGGAACGATAATTAATGGTATATGGAATCTGGACTTTTGTGGCGGCTCTCGTTGCATTTATTATTTCTGCGGTTGCGGGTGCATTTTTAATTCCAATGCTTCGCAAACTTCACTTTGGTCAGACTATTCTTGAAGACGGCCCTAAGTGGCATAAGAAAAAACAGGGCACTCCGATTATGGGCGGTTTTATGTTTATTATAGCTATTACAGCCGTTACATTAATAAGCACAATTGTATATATGTGCATCGGTAAGAATTTCATAAACCTTTATTTTGCGGATATTAATAAAGAAACCGTAATGATATTTGCGGGACTTTTCCTTGCCCTTGCAAACGGTGCTATCGGTTTCATTGATGACTATACCAAGGTAGTAAAAAAGCGTAATTTAGGTTTGACAGCAAAGCAAAAACTTATTTTACAGTTTGCCGCCGCTATTGTTTATATTATTATTCTTGCAGTTGCAGGTTGCGGCACTGCAACAACAATTCCTTTTGTTGGCAGAGTTGACCTCGGATTTTTCTACTACATTATTTCGGCAATTGTAATTGTCGGCATTGTCAATGCGGTAAATCTTACCGACGGCGTAGACGGTCTTGACGGTTCAATTACATTTTTTGTATGTATAAGCTTTATGGTAATAGCATGTATGATGAGCGCTCTCGGTGTAACAGTGTGGAGTGCGGCATCGGCAGGTGCTTGCCTTGGTTTCCTTGTTTGGAACTTCCACCCTGCAAAGGTATTTATGGGCGATACAGGTTCACTTTTCCTCGGCGGACTTGTATGTGCAATAGCTTTTGCTGTTGATATGCCTATACTTCTTCTTCCGATAGGTATTGTTTACCTTTGTGAGATGTTCTCTGTTATTTTACAGGTTAGCTACTTTAAGGCTACCCACGGCAAAAGATTATTTAAGATGAGCCCTATTCACCATCATTTTGAGATGTGTGGTTGGAGCGAGGTTAAGATAGTAAGCGTATTCAGCATTGTAACAGCAATATTCGGCGTGATTTCTGCGTTGATTGTTTACTTTGGTGTAGTTGCTTAATTTATTTTTTCAGACTGACGGGAGGTTTTGCGAATGGCTCCGTATCTGAATATGATACTCAAGGCTGATATAAACAGAATATATGACGAGAAATATCTTGAAGCAGAGCAGGCTAAGAAAGAGAAATTCTTTAACGCTCCTAAAAAGAATTCCGCAAATTCTACAGGTAAAAAGCGCAGAAAAAAGCCGGGTTGGATTACAACGGGTATGGGTATAGATTTGCCGTTCTGCATTATTATTCTTGTGTTGCTTACAATAGGCTTGATTATGATGTTTTCGGCAAGTTACCCGGTTGCATACTATAGCCTTGGCAACAGTTACTACTATCTTGTAAGACAGTTGATTTTTGCCGCTATCGGCGTAGCGTGTATGTTTGGTGTTTCGATTTTTAACTATAATAAGCTGCACAGAATTGTTCCGCTTATTATGGGTATTTCATACCTTGCTTTGATAATTGTACTTATCGTGCCGTCAGGCGAAGCAGGCGTACACCGTTGGATTCCTTTAGGTCCTTTTAATATTCAGCCGTCAGAGATTGCAAAGTTTTCTACAATACTTTTCTTTGCTCATTGGTGCAGTAAGCATTATGATAAAATGCAGTTGCCAAAATTCAGCGTACTCCCCGGTATTACAGTATTCGGTACGACTGCAATGTTACTTTTCCTTGAGCCTCACTACTCAGGTATCGTTATTATTGCAATGCTTACCGTCCTTATGCTTTACATTGGCGGTATGAAAACAAGATACCTTGCAATAGGCGGTATTATTCTCGGTGCATTGGTAATTGTGCTTGCTATGACAGGCGGACTTACATATGCTATGAGCCGTATGGACGGTTGGGGACAGTCGCTTGAATACACAACCGAAGATATGTGGCAGACAACATGGCAGACAAGAAACTCACTTTACGCAATCGGTTCCGGCGGACTTTGGGGTCTCGGACTCGGTCAGTCAAGACAGAAATTTCTTTATTTGCCTGAACCGCAGAACGACTTTATTTTTGCTATTGTAGTTGAGGAACTCGGACTTGTGGGTGCAGTCCTCATACTTCTTATATTTGCACTTCTTGTATGGAGAGGAATTACACTTTCACTTCGTTCAAAAGATAATTTCGGAAAACTTTTGGGTATAGGTCTTACTTCACAGATCGGTTTGCAGGTAATACTTAATATTCTTGTAATTACCGACTGGCTGCCTAATACAGGTATCAGCTTGCCGTTCTTCAGTTACGGCGGCAGTTCGCTTATTATGTTGCTTGCGCAGATGGGACTTGTGCTTTCGGTTTCAAGAACGGCAAACATCGAAAAGCAGTAAGTGTTTGGAGGTATATAAATGAGAGTTTTACTTGCAGGAGGAGGCACGGCAGGACATATAAACCCTGCTCTTGCCATCGCAGGATTTATAAAGCAGAAGAAACCAGATACGGAATTTCTTTTTGTGGGCAACAAGGGCGGTATGGAAGAAACCCTTGTTCCGCAGGCAGGATATAATATGAAATTCATTGTTATCAGCGGTTTTAACCGTAAGCTTTCACCGAAAGGCTTGGTTGACAATGTAAAAACTGTAAAAAGAACAATCACTTCTTCTATTGACGCAAAGAAAATTATAAAAGAATTTAAACCTGATATTTGCATCGGTACAGGCGGATATGTTTCAGGCCCGGTTATCAGAGCTGCCGCAAAGCTCGGTGTAAAAACCGTTATTCACGAGCAGAATGCTTATCCGGGAATTACAAACAAAATGCTCGCAAAAGAAGTTGACAAGGTAATGCTTGCAGTGCCCGACGCTAAAAAGCATTTTGATAAAAAGGCAGATTTTGCCGTTACGGGTAACCCTGTAAGAAGTAAAATCCTTACTGCAAACAGGGAAGAGGCACGGGCAAAGCTCGGTGTTGACGAAAGACCTGTAGTGCTTTCATTCGGCGGCAGTCTTGGTGCAAGAAAAATTAACGAGGGTGTAGCCGATTTAATTGCAAGGAGCGGAATAGACGGAAGATACCAACATATTCACGCTTACGGCAAATACGGAAAATGGTTCCCCGACCTTTTGAAAGAAAAGGGCTGTGACCTTGAAAAAGCTGACAATCTCGATATAAGAGAGTTTATTAATGATATGGATGTTTGTATGGCGGCTGCGGATTTAGTAATCTGCCGTGCAGGTGCTATTACACTTAGCGAAATTCAGGCACTCGGCAAACCCGCAATTCTTATTCCGTCACCGAATGTTGCGGAAAATCATCAGTATCACAATGCTATGGCGCTTGTTAATGCAGGTGCTGCCGATATTATTGAAGAAAAGGATCTTACAGGCAGATTGCTTATGCAAAAGGCAGACAATATGCTTTCAAATCCCGAAAAACTTGCCGAATATGCAAAAAATGCAAGAAAAACCGCTATAACAGACGCTAACGAGAGAATTTACTCCGTTATAAAAGGTGTGCTTGGTCTTGTGTAACACATTTTGCATCTGATACATAGAATGTAAAGGTATTTTATGTAGGAGGGTGTTATTGTGTCAAGACTTCTTGTTACGGGACGGGAAAAGCTCAGCGGTGAAGTTAATGTTCAGGGTGCAAAAAACAGCGCCTTGCCGATTATTGCGGCTTCGGTTCTGACAAAGGGCGAGAATGTGCTTTTCAATTGTCCCGCTCTCTCGGATATTGAGGCATCCTCGCAGATTCTTCGCTATCTCGGCTGTAATGTAAAGCGATTTCATACTACTATGCTCATTACCGCTGACGGATTGTGCAGAAATGACATTCCTGATGTTCTGATGAGAAAAACAAGAAGTTCAATTATTTTTTTAGGCGCTGTTCTTGCACGGACGGGTGCGGTCAAACTTTCGTTCCCCGGCGGATGCGAGCTTGGACCTCGTCCTATAGATATGCACCTGAATGCACTCATACAAATGGGTGCGGAAATTGTAGAAAAACATGGCGTAATAGATTGTACTGCACCAAAGGGGCTGAAAGGCACAAAAATAGCTCTTTCGTTTCCGAGCGTAGGTGCAACCGAAGATATTATGATAGCCGCAAGTACCGCTGACGGTACAACTACAATTATAAATGCCGCTTGCGAACCTGAAATTTGCGACCTTGCAGATTATCTCAACAGTTGCGGAGCAAAAATCAGCGGCGCAGGCGAGGGAGTTGTTGTGATAGACGGTGTTTCGTCGCTTAACGGCACTCAACACACAATTATTCCCGACAGAATAGTTGCGGCAACTCTTATGTCTGCTGCGGCTGTTACTCAATCAAAAATTACGCTGAAAGGAATTGTGCAGAGTCACCTCGGAACAGTTATTCCCGTTCTTGAGGAGGCAGGCTGCAAGATACGCTCAAGCGGCGGAAATCTTACGATATCCGCACCGCAAAAACTTTCGGCTATCAGAACTATTCGTACAATGCCGTATCCCGGTTTTCCTACCGATGCTCAAGCACCTCTTATGGCAGTTGCAAGCATAGCGGAAGGAACTACCGTGTTTGTCGAAAATATTTTTGAAAACAGATACCGACATACAGGCGAACTTTCCAGAATGGGTGCAAAGATAAAAACAGAAGGAAAGGTTGCCGTTGTAGAGGGTGTGCGGTCACTGTACGGAGCAAAAGTTGATGCGCCCGATTTGCGTGGAGGAGCGGCACTGGTAATTGCCGCACTTTCGGCAGACGGTGTTACCGATATAGGTAATTCGGAGTATTTGGAAAGAGGATATGAAAATATAGAGCTTATGCTCGGTTCTTTGGGTGCGAGTATATCAAAGCTTTAGGATGGGTATATTTGTAAGGAGGATAATATGGCAGAAGATAAGAGGAAGGAGCTTTCGGCGGAAGAACGCAGAAAAATCGGAAAGCAGCGAAAGCAGGCTGCCAAAGAGGCACAAAAGTACCGAAAAAACAAGGAAAAGGCAGTAAAATCCTCCGCTAAACAGGAAAATAAAGACAGTGCCAAAAAGCAGAATGAGCCTAAAATACAAGGCGAAAACAAAAAGCCGAAAACCGCACCGTCAAAGAAAAATTACAATGCACAAAAGGCAAAAGCAACAAAAAATAATATAAAATCCGAAAAAAAGACAGAGAACAAATCTCACAGCAAAATTGAGCAAAAACTCAATGAACAGATGAAAAAGCAGAGAGATGATCTCAGTCAGGAAGAACGCTTTATAAGAAAAAGTGAAAAGAAAATCAAAAATCTCAAGCCAAGGGCTTATGATGACGGTTTTTATATAGATGAATTCGGTGAGCGCCAAAAGCAGCAAAGAGTTGCCCAAAGTATTCACGAGCAGGAAAATGAAAAAGTTAAGCGCCTTAAAAAGCCTATGACTTCAAATCAAATTAAAAAACGCCGAATTATGGCGTCGGCAATTACCTGCGGCGTGGTGCTTTTAATCGGCGTAATTTTGTCGCTTACAGTTCTTTTTAAAACCGAAAAAATTGAGGTAGAGGGAAACAGCTTTTACAGCAAAGATCAAATACTTTCGTATGCAAATGTAGCTTTGCAGAGTAATATTTTTGTAGGTAAAATGACTGCAACACCCGATAAAATTGCAGAGAAACTGCCTTATGTCGAATCTGCAAAAGTTGATTTTGTAGTGCCCGATACAATAAAAATAACCATAACAGACGCTGTTCCGTCTTATGTTATTATAAATGACGGAAAATTCCTGCTTATCAGTTCAAAAGGCAGAATACTTGATGTTATGGCTGACAATTCGTCAAACTACCCCGTACTTTCAAGCAGTTCACTTAAAAATACAACAGTCGGCGAATATGTATCATACAGCGATGAAAATGTGCCTGTAATTCTTGAAGAAATTTCCGACTCGTTAAGCAAAAACGAATTTAAAGGAATAACGGGTGTTGATGTTACAAATACAGCGAATATAGAGCTTGTTTATGACAACAGAATAGCTGTTATTATCGGTTTGCCGGAAGATATTGATTACAAAATCAGAACGGCAATGGCGATAATAACCGAAAAGCTTGACCCTAACAAAACAGGTGCAATTTACGGTACTCTTGATGTTTCTTCTTGCAGTACGACAAAGACATCAAGATTTAATCCTAACGAAACAATAGCGGTTACTACTGCGCCTGTCGGTACTACAATTGCGTCACAGGCTGCTGACAATACTTCTCCTGCTGTAACAACACCGTCTGCTACACTTGCCACTAACAGCAACGGCAATTATGTAGGCAGTATTCCCGCAACCGGCACAGATATAGGAAACGGTATTGTTGCCTTTGATACTGACGGCGACGGTATTGCAGAATGTTTTGATACCGACGGTGACGGATATGCCGATGTATATGGCTCGCTTAATTCGTCAGGCTCGAACGGTTCAGACAACAGCTCCGACAGCTATTCTGACGGCAGTGACGGATACAACAGCGGCGAACCGTCAGAAGATGATTCGACGCAGTATGATGACCCGAATAATTCGTATTTATAATTCTTATATGTAAATATTTGACATAATAAAAAGCATTTTAGAGAAAAATATATTTGTGTAAACAAATAGGCATAAAATGGAATCAGCAAATTAAAAAAAACACGCAAAAGCATTGATATTTTTACAAAAGTGTGTTAATATATGAATTATAATCGCCTTAAATGTGATATTATGATTTATAGACGGGATGAACATAGATAACAAGGAGGATGTTTAAATGGCTTTTGAACTTGAATTGGAAAATGAGTATATGCCTAAAATTAAAGTAATCGGTGTTGGCGGCGGCGGCGGTAACGCTGTAAACCGCATGGTTGATATGGGAGTTAAGAATGTAGAATTTATTGCTGTAAATACAGATGAACATGTTCTCAGACTTTCAAAAGCTTCACAGAAAGTACAAATCGGCGAAAAGCTTACAAAGGGTAAGGGCGCAGGCTCTAAGCCTGACATTGGTAAGAGCGCAGCTGAAGAAAGCAATGACGAAATTGCAGCGCTCCTTAAGGATACAGATATGGTATTTGTTACTGCCGGTATGGGCGGCGGCACAGGTACAGGTGCAGCTCCTGTTGTAGCTAAGATTGCCAAGGATATGGGTATTCTTACAGTAGGCGTTGTTACAAAGCCGTTCGCTTTTGAGGGCAAGAGAAGAATGACACAGGCTGAGCAGGGCATTGCAGAGCTTTCAGCTTGTGTTGATTCACTTATCATTGTTCCTAACGAAAGATTAAAATATGTTTCAGAAACAAGCATCACACTTCAGAATGCATTTGCTATTGCAGATGATGTTTTAAGACAGGGTGTTCAGAGTATTTCTGACCTTATTCTCCTTCCGGGTCTTGTAAACCTTGACTTTGCCGATGTTACTTCTGTAATGAAGGATGCCGGTTATGCTCATATGGGTATGGGCAGTGCAACGGGCAAAGATAAGGCTACTGTTGCTGCTGATATGGCTATTTCAAGCCCACTTCTCGAAACTTCAATTGACGGCGCTAAGGGTCTTATCATTAATATTACAGCTTCTGCAGATGTAAGCCTTGATGATATTGACGCTGCATCCACAATGATTAAAGATAAGGTATCTGAAGACGCTAACATCATTTGGGGTGCTGTTATTGACGATAAGATGGAAGATGCTATCAGCGTAACTGTTATTGCTACAGGTTTTAATGCCGACAGTCAGGTTGCTAAGAAAAAAGTTGAGGACAGTTTCCTTACAGAGGAGAAAAAACCAACTTCCGCACCTGCTGAAAAGTCAAAGAAAGATGTTACAGACGATGATGACGATACTTTCTATGACATTATGTCAATCTTCAATAAATAATTATACTTAAACTTTATGGAGCTGTAAAAAAACAGCTCCAATTTTTTAAAATTGTTTATGCAGAAACTGCATAACATAATGCAAAAATATTATAATTCGCATTATGCGGAGTGTTGTATTTATTGGGGGAATTGTTTATAATAAAAACATAATCAAAATATTCTTGCAGGTTGGTGACGATTGACCTGTTGTATGTACTGATTAGTAATAGTTGAAAATTTAATTTTATTAATTATGGCAATTTATCGCTGTAATTATTATCTTAGTATTAATATTTAGGAGATAATTATGCAGTTATTTAAGAATTTTTGTGACTATACACTTGATAAAAACGGTGTGCTTGAAAAATTTGAATTAAAGTATCCCGATGATTACAATTTCGGTTATGATGTTGTAGATGAAATGGCAAAGTGCGCACCAAACGATATTGCTGTTCAGTGGACAAATGTTCATAATGAAAGAAAGACATTTACTTTTTCTGATATTGCAACTTTGAGCAATAAAGCGGCTAACGCATTAAGAAATAACGGAGTAAAAAAAGGTGATAAGGTACTTGTGATTTTAAAGAGAAATTACGAGTATTGGTACATTGTGCCTGCTTTGCATAAACTCGGTGCGGTTGTTATTCCCGCAACAAATATGCTTACCCTTGATGATATTACCTACCGTATTGAAACTGCTAATATTAAATTCGCAGTTTCAACTCCTGACGATGTTACAGCCGAAACTTTGGTGCAGGCAAAGACAGTAAAATCTCAACTTGAAAAAGTATTTGTGGTTCGCAGAGATGTTGAGGGCAGCATTAACCTTACAAAGGAAATTGAAAATGCTGACGAAAACCTTGAAAGAGTAGAGACGAAAGCAAAAGAGCCGATGCTGATTTATTTTACATCAGGCACAACGGGTTATCCAAAAGCGGTAATGCACAATCATACCTATACTTTAGCGCATATTGTGACCGCAAAATTTTGGCAGAATGTCAAGGAAAACGGGCTTCACCTTACGGTAGCGGAAACAGGCTGGGGTAAAGCATCATGGGGTAAAATTTACGGTCAGTGGCTCTGCGGCTGCGGAGTTATGGTGTATGACTTTGATATTTTTTCACCTGAAAAACTTTTAAAGGTGATTGAAGATTTTAAGGTAACTTCTTTTTGTGCACCTCCTACGGTTTACAGATATTTTATCAAAAAAGATATGAAGAAATTCGATTTGTCACACCTTGAGCACATTACAACAGCAGGTGAGGCACTTAATCCGGAAGTGTTTGAGCAGGTACATAAGCAAACAGGATTGCAGATTATGGAGGGATTCGGACAGACCGAATCTGTATTAATGCTCGGTAATTTGGTCGGAAGTACGGCTAAAATCGGTTCACTCGGCAAGCCCACACCCCTTTATAATATTATGATTGCCGACAATGAGGGTAACAGACTGCCTGCAAATGAAGTCGGAGAAATCGTTGTAATTCCGTCAGAAAATCAACACGGCATATTTATGGGTTATTGCGGAAATGAAGATTTGTACGCAAATGTGTGGAAATACGGCATATATCATACAGGTGATACTGCTTATATGGATGATGACGGCTATTATTGGTATGTGGGCAGAATTGACGACCTTATTAAAACAAGAGGTTACAGAGTAGGTCCGTTTGAAATAGAGAATGTGCTTATGGAGCATCCTGCCGTTATGGAATGTGCGGTAACGGGCATTCCCGATAAAGCAAGAGGTCAGGCGATTAAGGCGACAATCCACCTTGCCAAAGGATTTGATAAAAGCAAAGAGCTTATGCAGGATATAAAGCACTTTGTAAATTCAAAGGTTGCATCATATAAGCATATTCAGCATATTGAATTTATTGACGAAATGCCAAAGACTATCAGCGGTAAAATAAAGAGAATAGATATTAGAGATATTGACAGAACAAAACTCTGTTGATGATTGTGATAAGTAATCTCTATAAGCAAAAAAAGCCTTGCTTTCAATCTGAGAAAGCAAGGCTTTGTCTGTGTAACTGTTAAGTTGTGGTTTAGAAAAATACTTTGCAGATATATTCTGATAAACTATAATTCTACCAGCTTTTTAATAAATAGCCTAAAACTAAGCATAAGACAACGAAAAATGCCGTTCTGAAATCAGAACGGCATTGGTTTTCGACTTGTCTGTATTAGTTTGCTCTGGTAACCTTACCTGAACGTAAGCAACGGGTGCAAGCATATACACGCTTTGGAGAGCCATCAACAATAGCCTTTACACGCTGTACATTAGGCTTCCAAGTTCTGTTGGAACGTCTGTGTGAGTGAGATACCTTGATGCCGAACTTTACATCCTTACCGCAGAAATCACATTTTGCCATGCGTCTGCACCTCCTTAAAAATCATTTTTCACATCTAACTTTGTTATAATAACAGAAAACGAACAAAAATGCAAGTGTTTTTTTAAAATTTCTTTTCTTGTTTTTTTATTTGCTTTATTATATAATAGTAATTATATATAGCTTAGGTGTGATTTTTATCTTTATGATAGATAAATTTTGCTCTGAAATATCGCTTAAATGGCTGTTCTTTTGCTTTTGCTTGTTTTGTGGAAAATTAATGTTTTTAAAAACAAAATCAATTGCTAAATAAAATTTTGGAGGATAATTATGTTACAACAGATTTTTTCAGGCTCGTTTAATTTTTACGATGTTGTAGCCTATCTGGTAGCAGTTTTACTTATTATATTTTTAATTTTGCCGTTTCACGAGTGGGCGCACGCTTTTGTTGCGTATTTACTCGGCGACAAAGAGGCAAAAAGCCGTGGCAGATTAACTCTTAATCCTATAAGCCATATTGATATGGTAGGTGCGCTTGCAATGATATTTGTCGGCTTCGGTTGGGCAAAGCCTGTACCTATCAATCCCAATAACTTTAAAAAGCCAAAGCTGGGTATGGCGCTTTGCGCTCTTGCAGGTCCTGTGGCAAATCTTCTTGCGGCATATGTAGGTTTGATTATTTATTATATTTTAGCTTTTGCGTTCCCGTCATTCTTTTATTTGAATGACATAGGACTTATGATAAGAAGTTTTTTTGTTTTTTATGCATCTTGTAATGTCAGTCTTGCGGTATTTAACTTTATTCCGATTCCACCGCTTGACGGTTCAAAGATTTTATTTGCATTCTTGCCTTATAAGGCAATTGCATTTATGACAAAGTATGAAACTATTTTCTCTTTGGCACTTATCTTTTTAATCTTTACGGGCGGTCTTAGTACGGTGCTTGGTTTTGCCACAAACGGAATTTTGAATTTCTTAAGCGATATGGCATTGAGCCCTGTCAGATTTTTTGCAGAATTATTTTAAGAGGTAGAGCTATGGATTCACAGCCGTTGCAATACAGGTTGGAGGCATTTGAAGGTCCGCTTGATTTATTGCTTACCCTGATTTCAAAAAACAAAATAGATATTTACGATATACCGATAGCCGAGCTTATTGAACAGTACCTTGAGCAAATTAAGGTTATGCAGGAAAATCAGCTTGACATTGAGTCGGAATTTCTTACGATGGCGTCAAGACTTGTTTATATAAAGTCAGTAATGTTGCTCCCTAAGTATGAAGAAGAAGTTGAAGAACTTAAGAAAGAACTCACGGGACAGCTTATCGAATATGCAATCTGCCGTCAGATAGCCAAGAAATTCAGCGAGATTTACGATTACGACAGCTTTTACAGGGAGGCGTCGCCTGTTGAATATGATCTCACATACAACCGTATTCATCCGAGCGAGGACATAGCAAAGGCATATGTAAGTGCAGTTGGAAGAGGAAAGCGTAAACTTCCGCCGCCGGAATCGGCATTCAGCGTAATTGTGGCACGAAAGTTTGTGTCTGTAAGCAGCCGAATTATTCATGTAATGCGTAAGCTGTGGAAAGGAAGAAGAATAGAGTATCAGGAACTTTTTGACGCCTGCGAAGAAAAGAGCGAACTTGTAGCGACTTTTCTTGCTACACTGGAACTTGTAAAAGGCAAGCGTGTTAGAGTTGACGGTGACGGCGACCACGCAATCGTTTATATGATAGATAACAAGGAGAACAAAAATGTATGATAAAAAAGCGGCAGTCGAGGCAATACTGTTTGCAAACGGTTCGCCGGCAGAGCCTGACAAAATAGCACAGGCAATAGAAATGGAACCATCACAGGCCGAAAAATTAATTTTAGAGCTTATGGATGATTACGAAAAGCAGGAGAGGGGCATAAGAATAATTAAGCTGAATAAATCCTATCAAATGGTATCGGCTAAAAAATTTGCTCCCGAAATCCGTAAAGTTATGGACTTGCGCAGAAATACTCCGCTTTCGCAGGCGGCGCTTGAGGTGCTTGCCGTTGTTGCATACAATCAGCCTGTTACAAAGGCTTTTGTGGAACAGGTCAGAGGCGTAGATTGCAGCGGTGTTCTCGGCAGTCTTACCACAAAGGGACTTGTCGAGGAAAAGGGCAGACTTGAACTTCCGGGCAGACCGTTGCTTTACGGAACAACCGAGAACTTTTTAAGATGTTTTAATCTTGAAAGCATAGAAAATCTCCCTCCGCTTCCCGAAAGTGACAAAAACGCAAATTCGGAAGAAGAATCCGAAAAGGAACAGCCTGAGAATAATTCTAATGAAATAGAACAAAGTGACAAATAACTAACTATAAACAGGGGGATATAAATGTTTGACTTTCCGGAACATGAAAATAATTATTTATTTTCAAAATCAGACGACTTTACATTTTTTATAACAAGCAACAAAGGCTTTACACGATGCGGAACATATGAGGAATTGCATAAATCATGGCCGTATAATGAATATACCGATAAAATTCCGCTGGGATATGACTGTATCCATTTGGAAGAAAAATTGGTTCAGCTTGAGTACGGCAAGGCTGTTTGGGTTAATAAAAAACCTAATAAAGATATTTTATTCAAGGGGTTTTTGCTTAGCTTAGAGCGTGAAGAATTTAAATTTAAAGACAGTAAACTGTATAGTGTTATTAATTCAAATGAAGAAAGAATTAATTGTGTTGTAAACTCAAATGGAGAGTGTATCCCTTTTGGTGATGATGGTTTGACAGAAAATTTCGATGAGGCTCTCAGAGTAGCTGTTGAATTATCTAAAAACGAAAATCTTAAGCCATGGTATAATCTGCATGATAAAAAGCCGGCTGACAACGGAAAACCAATACATTATATGGTTTGCAGAGTTTTGGATATGTTTAACTGGCATTAATTTGAGGTGTATGCAGGTTATGGCGTCAAGCAAGGAATATTTGCAGTTTGTTTTAGGACAACTCTCCGATTTGGATGAAATTACTTATCGTGCTATGATGGGTGAATTTATTATTTACTATCGTGGTAAAATAATAGGAGGAATATATGATGACAGATTACTTGTAAAGCCTGTAAAATCCGCAATCCAATATATTCCGACAGCTGTATATGAGCTGCCGTATGAGGGAGCAAAGGAAATGCTTTTGGTGGATGAAGTTGATAATAAAGATTTTTTGACAGGTTTATTCAATGCAATGTATGACGAATTACCGATGCCAAAGGCTAAAAGGAAGAAGTAGATTAATTAAAAAAGGCAGTTAAGATGGATTTATATGAATTGATTGAAAATGAATTATTTGATAAAAAATCAATATCTGCTTTAATTTGGCTGATTACTCACGGGCGTGAATTAGAAGCAAAATATGAAAGTCATTTAATTTTTATTGCTTTTTCGGCTTCAAAAAATAAAGCATCAATTTGGATAGATAAAGAAGAATATAAATTTGACTCTGTTGAAAATTTACTTCAGTCAGCACAAATTGATGGGTATAGGTTAATTGATATTTGGAATAATATAGAATTTGAATATTTATATTAATAAAAATGTTAGTAAAAATGAATTCTACTCGGAGGAGGTTTTGCCTTGCTCTGGCTGTATATACTGCTGGGGATAGTTTTGTTTTTTGCAATAATTCTTGCTGTTCCCATTGAGGTCTGCGTTCAATATAAAAAACAATTCTTTTGCAGACTTCGCATAGGCTTTGTAAAGATTATTCTTTATCCGCCTGTGCCAAAGAAAAAGAAACCCAAAAAGAAGAAAAAAACCGAACAACCGCAAAAGCCTGCTCCTAAAAAAGAGGAAAAACCTAATGATAACTTCTTAAAAGAGTTGGGACTTTCGGGGATTGTAAATCTTTTTACAAGGATTACAGAGCTTGCCGCAGGTGTATTAAAAGACTTTTTTGCACACATAATAATCAAAAGCTTTGCGTTAAGCATAAAAGTCGGAGGAAAAGACGCTGCCGATACGGCTATAAATTACGGCAAGGTTTGCTCGGTTGTCTATCCGCTGACAAGTGCGGTTATAAGTTCAATGAAATATACGCATTACGGTGTGGATATTCTTCCCGACTTTACGGAGGGTGCAAAAACCAAGATTGAGTTTTTTGCGATATTTAAAACAAGAATAGCACATCTTGTTAAAATAGTATTAAAACACGGCTTTAAGGCATTAAAAATGCTTATGGAGCTTAAAAATATAAAAGACAATTAACGATATTTATCACATACCTGTTTGTGCAGTTATGACGATTATTCAATACAAAGGAGAATTACTATGGAACATCCTATCGGAAATCTTATGGACACTACTATGAACAAAATTAAGGAAATGGTAGATGTAAATACTATTGTCGGCGAGCCGATTACCGCTCCCGACGGTACACTCATTATTCCTGTTTCAAAGGTAACCTACGGTTTTGCGGCAGGCGGCTCGGATCTTCCTACCAAAAAAGAAAATAAAGATTGCTTTGGCGGCGGCAGCGGCGCAGGCGTTACAATTCAGCCTGTTGCATTTTTAACTGTTTATCAGGGAGAAGTAAGACTTGTTTCCGTTGACAACAACGGCAGTACCGCAGAGGGCATTGTGGGTATGATCCCGGATGTTCTTCAAAAAGTAAAGGGAATGTTCAGCAAGAAGAAAGATGCCGATGATTTCTCGGAAATAACACAGGACGATATAGATATGGTGTAATTTATGGCAAAGCCTTCGCATAAAATTAGTTCGGAGGCGAGCTTATGAAAAAAATACTTTCCGTTATAGTTGTAGTTGTGGTGACATTAACGCAAACCGCACAGATTACGGCATTTGCGCAGGAAACCGACAAGCCGGCAGTAAATGCACAGGCTTGCGTGCTTTATTGTGTTGATGACGGGAAAGTGTATTTTTCTGTAAATGAAAATAAAAAAATGAAACCTGCAAGTACCACAAAGCTGATGACTTCACTCATTACGCTTGAGTATGCCGATTCTGCCGACAAGGTTGTTGCTTTTACCAAGAATATGACAGCCGAGGGCAGTTCGATGTACCTTAAAGTGGGGGAAAAGGTTAAACTCAGTGATTTAGCGGCAGGAATGATGATGGCATCGGGAAATGACGCAGCAAATGCGGCGGCAATTTCTATTGCGGGCAGTGCAGAAAAATTTTCCGAGCTTATGAACAATCGGGCGGCTGTAATAGGAATGAAAAACACACATTTTGTTACACCGAGCGGACTTGATGACGAAAATCATTATTCTACGGCTTACGATATGGCTTTGCTTATGAGCTATGCGCTTGAAAACGAAAGTTTTGCAAAACTGACTTCGCAAAAAAGCGTTACGGTAGAATTCAGCGAACCGCAGTCAAAGAGAACAACCTATACAAACCATAACCGTCTGCTCTCTATGTATGAGTATTGTACGGGCGGAAAAACAGGCTACACAATGGCGGCAGGCAGATGTTTGGTTTCTTCCGCAAAAAAGGACGGACTTACATTTGTTTGCGTTACACTCAATGACAGAAACGATTGGAATGACCACATAGCTCTTTATAATTACGGCTTTTCCAAACTGGCCTGTGTTGAGTGCGATGATTCCGATTATTACCTTGAAATTCCGTGTGCGGGCGGTGATGACGAGAGCATCGGTGTTACGGGTACAAAGGGCAAAAATGTTGTAGTGCCTTTTGACAAGAAAAGCAATGTTGTACGAACCGCATATGCCGATAATTTCTTGTATGCACCTGTTAAAGACGGAGATATTGTAGGCAGAATAGAATACACGCTTGACGGCAAAACGCTTGCAAGTACAAATTTAACCGCTGTTGAATACAGCAATACGCAGAATAAAAACAAAAGTATTTGGACTAAGATAAAGGATTTTTTTACATATGGCAAAGAATGAACCAATAAGACTTCAAAAGTTATTATCACAATGCGGTATCGCATCAAGAAGAAAAGCAGAGCAGATGATTATTGACGGTCATGTAAAAGTGAACGGCAAAACCGCTCAACTCGGCGACAAGGTAAGACCGACAGATAAGGTATTTGTAAACGGTAAGCGTGTGCTTACCAACGCAAAGCCGTCTTACCGCTATATTATGCTCAATAAACCGAGAGGATTTATTACTACAATGAGCGATGACAGAGGCAGAAAATGCGTTGCTCAACTTGTGGAAAATGTGGGCACAAGAGTTTACCCTATCGGCAGACTTGACAAAGATTCGGAGGGAATGCTCATTCTCACAAATGACGGTGAGCTGGCAAACAAAATTATGCACCCGAAGAACAGCGTTTATAAAATTTACAGAGTAACAGTCCGTCCGTCTATTGACGAAGATCAGCTTGTTAAGCTTGAAACCGGTATTGAGCTTGACGGAGTAAAGACAGCCCCTGCAATGGTGCATGTACTTCATCAGGAACCGGGCAGAGTTGTACTCGAAATGATACTTCATGAGGGCAAGAACCGTGAAATCCGCCGTATGTGCGAGGCTGTGGGTCTTGAGGTTGCAAGACTTAAAAGAATACAAATCGGCGGCGTAAAAATGGGTATGCTGAAACAGGGCGATTGGCGTGACCTTACCGAAATTGAGGTAAAAAAACTGCTTTCAAACCCGTTTGTAAACGGAAAACAGCTTATTTAATCCAAAGCCTTAAAAACTTAACTTTTTGGGCAAAAAATCAAATAAAATTACAAGTTAAAATGCACAGTAAATCAGAATGTTTGTGCAAAATCATTGTTGTAAATATTCAAATTTTAAAAATAGCTTTGCTTTTTCCTTGTAGTTTGATAAATATTAGGATATAATGATATATGTGGTAAATTAGTATGCCGACTTATGCTATTTGTCGGTATATTCAATACATTGTATTGGAGGATGTTTAAGATGAGTATTGAAAAAATCAATCAGGCAAAGGCTGAAATCGCATCTACTTCTGCTTATAAAACAATAACAGAATTTTTTGATGCAGACAGCTTTACTGAAATTGATGCTTTTGCAAAGTCCGGCGAAGGTTTTGCAGAGGTTGTTGCAGGCTTTGGTACAGTTGAGGGTATGCCTGTTTACGCTTTCGCACAGAACAGCGACATTTGCGGCGGTGCTATGAGTAAGGCACAGGCTGCAAAGCTTAAAAAGATTTATGATCTTGCACTTAAAACAGGCGCTCCTGTTGTAGGTTTTTACGACAGTGTCGGCGGCAGACTTATGCAGGGCAATGAGCTTCTTGCAGGCTGCGGTCAGGTTCTTAACAGCGCTGCTGCGGTTTCGGGTGCGGTTCCGCAGATTTCGGTAGTTCTCGGAACTTGCCTTGGTACAAACGCTCTTAACGCAGCAAGTGCGGATTTTGTTATTATGAGTGAAAAGGCACAGCTTTCTCTTGATGTTACAGGCGAGAATGCAAGTGCCGAATACAACGCAGAGCATGGTGTTGCATCTGTTGTTGCAAAGGATTCTGCTGAGGCTGTAGCTAAGGCTAAAGAGCTTGTTCTTTATCTTCCGTCTAACAATCTCAATACTGCTCCGGAGTCATTTGAGGAAGAGCCTGCAGACTGCGATTGCATCGTAGGTTCAACTGTTGACGGCGGCAGTGTTTATAAACTTTTTGACAACTACGGCAAAGACGCTAAAGTCAGACTTGCCCGTCTTGGCGGTTCGGTAGTTGGTATTGTAAAGACAAACGGCGGTGTGCTTTCATGTTCCGCAACAACAAAGATTGCAAAATTTGTTCGTTTCTGCGATGCTTTCTCACTTCCGATACTTACATTTGTTGACTGTAAGGGCTTTGAATCAATTAAGTCAGCCGCAAAGGCAGCTTCGGCTTATGCAGAGGCTACTACAGTTAAGATTTCCGTAGTTTACGGTCAGGCTGTCGGTTCAGGTTACATTGCACTTGCAGGTACAGGCGCAAACGCAGATATGGTTTACGCACTTCCGCAGGCTGTTATTTCTCCTGTAAATGTTGAGGCTGCGGCATTTATTCTTGCAGCTGACGCTATGAATGTTCCTGTTGCAGAGCAGAAGGCAGTTGCCGAAAAGTTTGCGGCAGAAAATCTCTCTGCTTTCAACGCAGCACAGAACGGCTATGTTGACGGTATTGTTGAACAGCAGGATTTAAGAAAAACTCTTATTTCCGCTCTTGATATGCTTGCAGGCAAGAGAGTTCCTACAGTTGCTAAGAAACATTCAACAATCTGATAAATATGTTTGTTTAAATAAAGGGGATATTTAAAATGAAAAATTTAAGAATTACAGTAAACGGTACAGCATACGATGTTCAGGTTGAAGAACTCGGCGGTTCTTCAGCTCCTGTTGCAGCAGCTCCTGCTCCGGCAGCAGCACCCGCACCTGCAGCAAAGCCGGCAGCTCCTGCAGGCGCAGCAGGTTCAGTAGTAGTATCAGCTCCTATGCCGGGTACAGTTGTTAATGTTGTTGTTTCAGCCGGTCAGTCAGTTAAAGCCGGTGACGACCTGGTATTTATTGAGGCTATGAAGATGGAAACTCCTGTAAAGGCTCCTCAGGACGGTGTAGTTGCAACTGTTGATGTTGCTAAGGGTGAGTCTGTAGATTCAGGTAAAACACTTGTTACTCTTAACTAATAACTGACGAAAGGGATGTCCGAAATGGCAAAGAAAATTAGAGTTACCGAAACTGCCCTGCGTGACGCACATCAGTCACTTATTGCTACAAGAATGACAACAGAGGAAATGCTCCCGATTCTTGATAAGCTTGACAAAATCGGTTATTATTCACTTGAGTGCTGGGGCGGTGCAACATATGACGCTTGTCTTCGTTTCTTAAATGAAGACCCATGGGCAAGACTTCGTACAATTCGTGAGCATTGTCCGAATACAAAGCTGCAGATGCTTTTCAGAGGTCAGAATATGCTCGGTTACCGTCACTATGCCGATGACTGCGTAGAGTACCTCGTTCAGCGTTCGGTTGCTAACGGTATTGACATTATCAGAATTTTTGACGCTCTTAACGATATTAAGAACCTCAAGACAGCTATCAATGCTGCAAAGAGAGAAAACGGCAAGGCTGAAGCACAGGTAGCTATCAGCTACACAACAGGTCCTGTATTCACAGATGAATACTATGTAGAGTATGCAAAGAGAATTGCCGATGCAGGTGCAGATTCTATCTGCATTAAGGATATGGCTGCTTTGCTTACACCAACAGCTACAGAGAGCCTTGTAAAGGCTATTAAGTCTGCTGTTGATCTTCCTATTCAGCTCCACACACACTACACATCAGGTCTTGCATCAATGTGTCTTTTAAAGGGTGTTGAGGCAGGCGCTGACGGTATTGATACCGCTATCAGCCCACTTGCACTCGGTACTTCACATGCTCCTACAGAGTCAATGGTTGCCGCTTTTGCAGGCACACCGTATGATACAGGTCTTGACATTAAGCAGCTTGCTGAAATTCGTGCTTACTTTATGACTCTTCGTGAGAAATACTTTAAGAACGGTCTTCTTGATCAGAAGATGCTTGCTACAGATGCTAAGGCTCTTATCTATCAGGTTCCGGGCGGTATGCTTTCTAACCTTCTTTCACAGCTTAAGCAGGCAGGCAAAGAAGACAAGCTTACAGAGGTACTTGAGGAAGTTCCGAGAGTTCGTAAAGATGCAGGTTACCCACCGCTCGTTACTCCTACATCACAGATTGTTGGTACACAGGCTGTATTCAATGTAATTACAGGTGAGAGATACAAGATGTGTACAAACGAGTTTAAGGGTCTTGTTGCAGGCGAGTACGGCACAACACCAATGCCGATTGATCCTGCATTCCAGAAGAAGATTTGCGGCGATAAGAAAATTATTACTTGCCGTCCTGCAGATTTACTTGAGCCGGAGCTTGATAAGCTCAGAGGTGAGATTTCACAGTGGATTGAGCAGGAAGAGGATGTTCTTTCATACGCTCAGTTCCCGAAGGTTGCTCTCGACTTCTTTGAGAAGAGAAGAAATGCCGAAGTTGGCATTAACGGCGATAAGCTCGACAAGAAAAATATGGTTCATCCTGTTTGATAATTTAATCAAATTAGTTACTCCCTTCGTATTTACGGAGGGAGTTTTTGTATATGATTTTGTTTAGTCAAAATAACTAACAATTTAATCAAAAGATTATACAATAATACACTTGCTTGATATTTAATGATATAGTACAATAATCGTAAGAAATATGACTTATGTTTTAAAGGAGGCTATATTATGAAAAAACTTATAAGCGGTATTATGGCAATAGCAATTTTGGCAAGTGCTGTTCTTTGCGGTACAACAACAGCATTTGCGGCTGATACGGGAAACTCGGCCGTAGGTGATGTAGATATGTGGAATCACGATTTTAAAAATACGTTAACAGGAAAACTTATGTGGGCGATTGATGATATTGCGGATACAGATACGGTTGCGGTTGAAATTAATTTAACTTCATATTATGAAGATATATATATATTTGCAGATAAAAACGATCGCTTAGATGAGATTATTGTAAATGAAGACGGCGGAAAGACTTATAGTGATGAATTAATGCGTGATTATGAGGAATATAAAAATAATATAAGAAGTCAGAAGCCCGATGATAAAAAGAAAATTATTGATGAAAAATATTCGGTATCGGAAATAAAATATTTCCCTGTTACCCAAGCTCTCTTTTGTATTTCAACTAAAGGGCAGATATTAAGCCTTGCCGATGCCGATATAAAGGTATCTGTTGATCTTGCAGATAAAGACTACTACAGTGTTGATAACAAAATTACATGGGATGAATTTTTTAAGATTGAAAAACAGACAAGAGAATATATTGAACAAACTTTAGCTTACCCTTGCCCTGAAAGCGATTATGATATTTTTTATTTTAAATTATCTGTATTAAGCGAAGAAGTTAAATTCGATTATATTTTAGTTGAGGAACATTATTCGTCAGACAATAATATTAAATCTTTAAAAACAGGAAATTTTGTATATCCTATTTATGAAGATTCACCTGCGGGCAGATATTATTATGCTGATAATAAAGTACAAAATGCTGTTGAATTGTACACTAACGGTTTTATTGATATTGATACTATGTATGGCTTGGGTGCGAGATATTATGGCGACTTAAATTCCGACAAGTCAACAAATGTAAATGATGTTACAAATTTGCAGATGTATCTTAGCGGTTCTCTTTTTGTCGAAGAAGATTCAATATTTGATGAAAACAGATATAAAATTTATTGTGACTTAAACGACGACGGAAAAATTGATGTAAACGATGTTACTGTTCTTCAAAAGTATATTTCAATGACAGTATAATGTTCTTTAAAAATTAGGAATTATGAATACTTAGTCAGGCAATTATAAAAGATTGGCAAAACAATTTACTAAGCCATAATTTATTCACAACTATCTAAAAACAATAAAACTAAAGGTTGAAAGAATTGGTAATACTCCAATTTTTTCAACCTTTTTAAGTTATACAATAGCCGCACAAAGCGCTGCACAGCATATGTTTTTGCAGCCTGCTTTTTTAAGAACCTTACAACATTCTCCGAGTGTGTTGCCCGTAGTAATAATATCGTCAATTATAAGAATATTCTTGTCAGCCACTGCTTGACTGTCAATTACACGGTACACACCTTGAACATTGCTTTCTCGTTCTTTTCCTTTAAGCGTATGTTGAGCTTTATTTTTCTTATGCTTTTCAACAAGTTCTGCATACGGAATGTTAAAAATTTCCGCACATTCTTTTGCAAGAAGTTCCGATTGATTATATCCCCGTTCACGCATATTTTTATAATACATCGGTACGGCGGTAATAATATCAAAACATCCGACACCGTATTTTGCGATTATTTCATTAGCCAAAGGTATGGCAAGCCGGCGGGAATATGACGGATTTTCATAAAATTTAAAGTTTTTTACACCGCTTGCAAATATACCGTCATATTTAAACGGCGCTATTGTTTTGTATCCTCCGACAGCGTAAGTTTCATAGCCTTTTTGCGGAAATTTACTCTTACATTCTTTACAGGCGTAGTCATTCCTGTCAATAACTTTTTCGCAGTACGGGCACTTTACGGTGAAAATTATGTCCTGCAAAAACAGCATTGCTCTTTTAATATAACTGTTCATCTCGCAGTAAAAATTCCTTTAATCCGCTGTATCTTTTGGTACGGCGGTTATTTTGTACCATATATTCAACGGTCTTCGGATTTCCCACAAGCACAAGTGTTTTCTTTGCTCGTGTAACGGCTGTATAAAGTAAATTTCTGTAATAAAGTTGAGGAGGCCCTTGAAACATAGGTATAATTACGCAGTCAAATTCGTTACCCTGGCTTTTATGTACGGTGACCGCATATGCAAAGTCAAGATCGGTTGCGTATTCATAAGTGTATTTGGCTGTCTTGTCGTCAAAAATAACTATAAGCGTACGGCTTTTGCGGTCGATAGAATCAATAATTCCTATGTCGCCGTTAAAAATTCCCGAACCCTGCTCTCCGTCATCTCTTATCCAGGTTATATCGTAGTTGTTTTTTATCTGCATTACCTTGTCGCCAATTCTGAATGTTTTTGATGAAATTTCAATTTCAGCTTTATCGGCTGATTTTGGATTAAGAGCCTTTTGAAGTCTGAAATTCATTTCGGCAGTGCCAAGTTCGCCTTTCTTTGACGGACAAAGCACCTGAATATTGTCAAATGCAGAGTAACCGTAAGCCTTTGGTAATCTTTGTGTGCAAAGGTCAACGATTACTTGAGAAATTTCGGTTTTGTTATTCCTTAATAAAAAGAAAAAGTCTTTATCTGATGCATTGAGAACGGGCATTTCGCCGTTGACTATTTTATGTGCGTTTGTAACAATAAGACTTTTCTGTGCCTGACGGAAAATTTCGTTTAACCTTACAACCGGTACAATTCCGCAGTCGGTAAGGTCGCCGAGTATGTTGCCCGGCCCTACGGACGGCAACTGGTTAGAGTCGCCGACAAGTATAAGACGGCAACCGATAGGCAAGGCTTTCATAACGCTTTCAAAAATAAAGGTGTCAACCATAGAAACCTCATCAACTATGAGGGCGTCACATTTAAGCTGATTGCGTTCGTTTTTATTAAAAATAGGTTTATCGTGCTTGTCCCAGCTTACTTCAAGCAGACGATGAATAGTTTTTGCCTCAACTCCCGTTAAAGCACTCATTCGTTGAGCCGCTCTTCCTGTCGGTGCGGCAAGCAAAACTTTTTTGCCGTTGTTTTGCAATATTTTAATAATAGCGTTTAATGTTGTGGTTTTACCTGTGCCCGGACCGCCTGTCAGCACAAGCATACCTTTTGTGAGTGCCTGTGTGATTGCCTCTTTTTGCAGTGCGGCATATTCTATTCCGTCATTTTTTTCGCATTTTTCAATTTCGGTGTCAATATTTTTAATTTGTTCAGCCGCAAATCCAAGCAGCATTTTCACTCTTGAGGCTATATAAAGTTCACAAAGATGGGTGTTAGGAGAAAAAATAAATTCTTTATCGTTTACATTGTCTTTGATAAGCGAGCGGTCGAAAATCATTTCCTGCATTGTTGAAGCAATAAGTGCTATGTCAACTTTCAGAAAATCTGCGGCTTTTTTGCAGAGAACCTCAAAAGGCAAACAGGTGTGGCCGTTGCCCTCGTTGTGAATTAAAATATATGCAATGCCTGCACGAATACGCTCTGTACTCTGCTCGTCAAAATTTCGCTTTTTTGCAATGAAATCGGCGGTCTGAAAGCTGATGCCGAACTCTCCGTTGCAAAGTATGTACGGGTTTTCTTTAATTTGTTCAATAGCGGAAGTTCCGAGTTCTGTGAAAATTTTGACAGCCGCAGCATTGCCTATTCCGTATTCGCCGAGGAATAATATAAGCGAGCGGATACCCGTGCTTTGCTTTAGCTGCAGAGAAAAATCTTCTGCCTTTGATTTTGAAATTCCCTTGAGCATTGCTACTCTTTCGGGTTCGTTTTCCATAACATCAAGAGTTTTTTCGCCAAATTCAGATACAAGCCTTTGTGCGGTTGTTGCGCCTATTCCACGGATTGCACCGGAAGAAAGGTAACGCAGAATCCCTGCTGTACCGCTCGGACGGCAAAGCTCACAGACCTGGGCAGAGAATTGCCTGCCGTAATTAGGATGTTCCTTATAATTGCCTGTGAGCTTTAAAAGGTCGCCCTGATGTACCCTTGGCATAATGCCGACAGCTGTTATATAGTCGTCATCGTCCGATATTTCAACAACGGTATAACCGTTTTCTTCATTTCTGTAAACTACGCTTTCAACATAGCCTTCAAGCTGTAAAAGTGTATTGTCATCCATAAAAACATACCTGTTTCCTTAAAAAATACAGCGGTATTTTGCCACAATTATAATTATTATAGCACTGTTTTTTTGCTTTAACAATACACCTTGCGATTATTCGTTTAAAAGATGTATAAGTTCAGTCTTTTTTATCATACGAATAAATCCGTATTCTTTGCACAAGGCTTTGCATATGTTTTCGGTTTCTTCGTCCATATCGCAGTCAAGGCAAAGTATGCAGTCTTTACCGCCACGACAAAACCATCTTAATCTTGACGCCGCACCTCGCAATATAAATTCGGCATTTTGATTTTCTCCTTCAAGCGGAGTAACAATAATGATTGAGCAATTATTTTTGTTTTTATAAAGGAAATATGTAATTTCCCTTACGCAGTATATTATTCCCATAACCGCAAAAATAATCAGTATGGCAGTTGAAATCGCTGTCATAAAATCACCTCAATATATTTTATTATTAAGTGTGAATTTGGTGAGGTATATTTATTGTTGTTTTGCAGACAATAAGAGGGCGAACAGAACTGCAACCGCGCAGGGTTCGCTAATAATGTATGAGGTGATTTACAATGATGAACAACTCCTATGTAAACCGTAGTATTAAATGCACCGTAAATAACTGTTCTCATAACAACGAGGCAGAGCACTACTGCTCACTTGAAACAATTAAGGTTGGTACACATGAATCAAACCCAACAGTATGTCAGTGCACAGACTGTCAGAGTTTTGAGTTAAAACAGGGTTGCGGTTGTAAGTAATCTTGCGGTAAAGCAAAAAGCTGTATCCCTTTGCGGGGTACAGCTTTTACTTATATACCGAGAATTATTATGCAATACAGCTTTTTAACAATCGGCATTTTACCGATTGTTTTATTTCTGAATGTTAATACATAATTAAGAACAATTTTATATTCTTCATCAGAAATATTGTGCGTGGAAAACTTTGCTTTGGTACAGATATTTTCAATTTTTTTCGGTATTCTGACTTTTGAATGAACGGAAAGTTTATTTAAATATCTGTAAATGCAGATTACTCTTGATTTATAATCTTTGTGAGTAAAACTGTATTTTCTGTAATACCGTATTAAAATAATTCTTAAGATTGCCAAAGCTATAATCAGTAAAATAATTATAACAATTATGGCAGGTGTTGAAATTTTTGCCTTTACTTCTATTTTTACAGGCTTAGTATTTTGTGCCTGTGTAGTAGGCTGAACGGTAGGAGAGGTTGTCTGTGCCTGCGTTGTTGTTTGCACTGATTCGGTAGCTTGCGGCACTTCAAAATCAGATGATGTAGCGTCAAGCGGAATCCAGCCGATTCGTTCGTCAAAGTATTCCACCCAAGCATGGGCATTGTCTGAGGTGACAATAGCTTTACCGTCAACAACATCGGCACAATACCCTGTTACATATCTTGCGGGAACGCCTAAGGCTCTCAACATTACGGCGGCGGCATTTGCAAAATGCATACAATAACCTGTTTCGGCATCGTTTAAAAACCATTCTGCAACATCTCTGCCGTCGGGTACTTTTTGTGTATTGAGAGAATATGATGCGGAATGTGAAACAAAGTCCTTAACCGCCGCAACCGTTTGAGAAATATCACTCTTGGATAAATCTTTAATATTGTTGCGCTCGGCAATTTCAAGCATTGCCTGTTTGGTATCGTTTGGCAGAGATAAATAGCATTGTGCAAAATCATCGTATTTTGAGGTGCCACTTATTTCTATTCGTGAAAAGTCGTTAATATTTTCGCCGGAATACGGTATAACAAACATAGTGTAGTTTGTTGCCTTGTCGGTGTTTGCTATGAACACATCGCATACAGGCGAAAAATTGTTGTTGATATAATTAAGATAATAGGGTGTGTAAATAACATTTTCTTTGTTTACGGTGTCAATGGTTACGGTTTCTGCCTCTTCGAAATACTGCGTCATAATAGTCATAATAAAGGATTGATAATCCTGCGGATAGTTGTCTGCCTGCTCATCGGTAAGTACAGACCATTTGTTGTTTTCGTAATTTGCATATGCCATACTCTTAAGGTAAATTCTGCCGTCTGTACTTGATGTGACAGTCATAACCTTTGTGCCTGTTTGTTTTAATGCGCCTGCATTTGAAAAATCTACTTCGGAGCTGACATTATTTCCTACTTCGGCAAGAGCGGATGAGATTTTGCCGCTGCCGTTGTAAGTTTTCATTCCCGTGAGAGTTTGTACTGTATTCAGCATATTGTCCTGCCACTTCGGTCTTTCGTAATCGGCAACCGGATTTATTACAGCCAAAACAGTAATGAGTACAGCCAAAATAACGGCACAAACCGCAGTTATTACACCGCTGTGTGCATAGTTTAATTGTCTTGTCTGTGATGAAAAGTAAAGCGCAAACAGAACTGTAAATATTATAAGCAGCGGTACAAGGTCGGGCAAAGTGTTTACAAGTACAAAGCAGGGTACAAGTAACGCAATGCTCAAAAGTCCTGCAATTTTGATTGATTTAATTCGTGATATTAAGAAAGAAAACAATCCGTTCAGAATTAATGACAGCAAAACAAAGAATCCTGTAGCGTCGTTCGCTATATAACTTGCAAATTTGATGTTGCTGTAAACAGAAAGATAAACCGAATACAGTTCAAGCAGTTTGTTAATTGCGTAGTTTGCCTGTGCAAAAATACTCTCATTTGCAAAGACAAATACCAAAAATGCCACAAAAGCGATTACTGTCATACATAAAGCGTATTTCAAATTGTTTTTTACAAAGGCTGACAGCAGGCTGAAAACAATTGAAAATAATACAGCCGCCATAATCAGTACCGAAGCTTCGAGTTTAACCGAAAATGCGCTTGCATAGCAGAGTATGGGGCAGACCGACAAAAGAACTACGCATATACCGTCTGACAGAGTGGAAAGCAAATATTTTTTCATTTTGCCACCTCCTCGGAGTCGGCAAAAATACTGTGAATTTCTGCATTTGAAGTATCTGCGTTACCGAGATTTTGCCGTGTGTAAATTGCTTTGTATATGGAATAAATATTTGTTTGAGGGGTAAGGGGATATGCACCTGCATTTTTGGTAGTACACACCGTACACGGAATTTCATTTTTTATTGCGTTCTTGCAAACGCCTGCAAATTTCGCCAAAACTTTATTGTTGTTTTCGGGGTTGTCGCCAAGCATAAGCATAATTTTAAAATTCTTGTAAATCGGCAGGCTCGGTTCTCGAACCATTAAATCATCATTTTTGGCAGATAATTTCCAGTGAACATTACGCAGATTGTCGCCGTCACGGTATTCTCTGATTTCGTAATCATCAGAAAATCCGCCTCCGGCTTTCTTTTTGTATCCTATAATAGCTTGTTTGTCCGTCAGGACTTCTTCGCTGCAATTTGCGGTTTTAGGAATTACAAGTATTTCTGCCGCGGTATTAAACCTTACGGGAATAAAAAATATTCCGAGCATATCGTAAATCTTAAGCCATCTTGTTTGTATTTCGACTAATCCGCAATCTTTGCCGATTTTTGAAAGCGGAATATTTACGGGCTTATTTATCATTCCGCTGTATTTAAACGCTGTTTTTTTCGATTTGCCGCAAAAACTGTTCTTTGAGTAAACAAGAACTTTAATCAAAGGGCAGAAAAGACCGTTGCGGTTGTTTGCCGCAAGATTAATTACAACATCATCGCCTGCATAAATGACCTTGGAAGCATAAAGAGAAAAACCTTTGACGGCCGAATAAATCATAAAAGGCAGACTGCATAACAATGAAAGAACAGGCAGACAAAGTACAACAATCAGCAGAAAATTGGAAAACCAGGCATAATAAAAAACCGCAAACGAAAATGATATTGCAAGAACCGCAATATATATAAGTATGTTCTTTATCATTTTTCCCTCACTAAATTTTGGGTTGTCTTGTTGTTCTCAAAATTTCATTAAGAGCTTTTGTAACGCTGATTTTTTTAGCGTTTGCCTCTGCGCTCAAAATAACACGATGACTTATGGTAGCAACAAAAATATTTTGAATGTCACGGGGAACAATGTAATCTCTGTCGTCCGCAAATGCCGCCGCCTTTGCCATATCTTTAAGTGAAAGTGCGGCTCTTGGACTTGCACCTCTTTCAAAAAGGCTGTTCTGTCTGGTGGCTGTTACGAGCATTACAATGTATTTTGCCATATCTTCGCTTACAAAAACTTCTTTTACCTTGTTTTGCATATTAATAAGTTCTTCAACAGTAACTGCTTGTTTTACCTTATCAAGAGGGTTTTGTCGACTGCGGTTAATAAGCATTTGACATTCAGCCTCAAAATTAGGGTATCCCATTGAAATTCTTACTGTAAAACGGTCGGTTTGAGAGTCAGGCAAAAGTTGTGTACCCGAGGCACCGACAGGGTTTTGGGTTGCAATTACGGAAAAAGGATTTTCAAGCTGATAACTGTGTCCGTCAACGGTAACTTGCCTTTCTTCCATTGCCTCAAGCAAAGCCGCTTGAGTACGGCTTGAAGTACGGTTAAGCTCATCCGCCAAAAACAAATTACAGAAAATAGCTCCTTTGTTAAAATGCATTTTTCCGCTTTCTTTGTTAAAAGAAGAAAATCCCGTTATGTCTGACGGCAGAGTATCGGGAGTAAACTGTATTCTGCCGTACTTCAGTCCGAGAGCCTTTGAAAAAGCAAGAGCCATAGTGGTTTTGCCGACGCCCGGTATATCCTCTATAAGAATATTGCCGTTTGCGAGCAGAGCAAGCATTGTAATAATAATTTCCCTGTCTTTGCCGTTAATAACTTTTCTAACTTCATTTAAAACAGATTTAAATTCATTCATATTTTCACCATAATTTCTACTTTTTTAGATTAATTTATAAATAAAATATGTGTTTTGTGTGAAATGATTTGTATATATTATATATTACCTTATTTTCCAAAAATCTGCAATACAAATACAAAATATTTACAAACAGAATATAGCATAATAAAAAGGGAACCCGTCAAGGATTCCCTTTGAAAAATATCAGTTGTTAATTTCGTGCTTTTGTTTTGAATATTCACGGTAAAGTGTTTCACTTATTGCCATTTTTTGAATTATATTTTTGACTGTATTGTCAAGCCCGCTGTTTTCGCTGTAGTCGGCAGGGTAAATGTAATCAACTCTGCCACGCTGTAATAAATCTTCTACTTTTGCGTCTTTTTTTTGATATACGGCAATGGAATATCCTCCGTATGCTTTCATCATCTTCATACACGGTACATCGGAAAGACCGTCGCCGATATAAATCATATTGCAAAAAGGAATACGCTTGCTGTCGTCGGGCATTGATTTGTTGAGATCGTTATCGTTGGCAACATCAAGAACACCTTTGTTTATGCGGTACACAAATTGAGTTTTATTTGTGTAATTAACATCGGTTTTTGGCCATATTCCGTTGCCGTTTTCATCGTAAAGAAATTCACAGGCGAAAATACTTTTAAATTCGTTCGCAATATCCGTACCTTCGATAATCTCTTTAAGACCGGACGAAATAACATAGTGCTCGACACATACGCCGAGTTTTTTACCGAAATTGTTTATTCGTGAAAACCATTTTGAAACTCCGTCAAAAAGTTCGACTTTTTTGCCTGTTTCAACAAGTTTTTCCCTTAATAAAGGAATGTTCTTATCTTTAGATATTTTAACCATTGCATACATATATGCAAGGATTGAATCCATATGCTCCTTGTGCCCGATTTCGTTGGCGTAATTCCAAAACTCTTCCTCGGTTATGCCAAGACTCGGAATAAAGCCGTATCCCTGCATATCTTTTGTACAAAGCGTTTTATCAAAATCATACATTATTGCAATAATAGGCTTTCCGTTCATAATAATCCTCTTAATTGGCAGAATATGTTGTAATTTCTACAGAAGTTACTTTTACATCTTCCGTAGGTTTATTTGTCGATGAGTCAACAGCTACAGATGCGATTGAATCCACTACATCCATTCCCTCAATTACCTGTGCAAATACGGTGTGACCTCTGTCAACTGCGTTGTAAGCTCCGTCAAGGTATGGGTTACCGCCGTTATCGTCATAAAGCTTTTTGATGTCATCACTGATTACATCTGTGTTGTAGCAGTATGTGCCGTACTGCTGAACAAAAGCGGAGAAAAGCTCGGAATCTTTATAATTTTCAAGCTGTGCTTTAATGTTTGCCCACTGATTTTCAAAGGCAGAAAAACCGCCGTTCTTTTTATAAGCTTCGGGTGTGGTCTGATTGATAAAGAACTGACTTCCGTTTGTGTCAGGACCGCTGTTTGCCATTGATACCGCACCTCTTATGTTAAAGAGTTTGTCGCAGAATTCATCTTCAAAACTTTCACCGTATGAGCTTGTGCCGCCTGTGCCGTCGGCATTTTCGTAGTCACCGCCCTGAATCATAAAATCATTGATTACTCGGTGGAAAATGGTGTTGTCATATTTGCCCTCTTTGGCAAGATTAATAAAGTTTGTAACGGTTTTTGGCGCTTGGTCCGCAAAAAGGCGGAGCTTTATGTCACCCTTTGAGGTGTGCATAATCGCAATAGTGTCGCCGTCGTTAGGAGCGTCAAGCTGGAAACCTACTTTATTGTCGTCGTAATTTATAGAAGGATTAATACCTACGGTTGACGGAACAATGCCCATATCTTCAAGTGCGGATACGGCAGGCTGTCCGACTTTTGCTTCGTCAATTGTGGCAACGGCAGCGGAAGAGGCTTCTGTTGCTTTTGAATTTTCGGATTCGCTTTTATCGTTTGAGCAACCGACTGCAAATGCAGGAATAAGTGCAAGTGCCGCAATAAGGCACAAAGTTTTTTTAATTCTGTTGTATTTCATAGTGTATTGATTCCTTTCGGTACATATTTATACATTTTTATCATAACATACTTTAAGAAAAAATGCAACTTTTTAAGCAAATGAGCCGCTTTTGCGGCTTCTTTAAGATTGATTTAAAAAATAAATACCCGTATTGTTTTATTATGCTTAGTGTGTTACAATAATAAAGTATAGCTATGCGGTCGGTTTTGAATTTATGATTTAACAGAGAGTTTTTATTAAATGATTTGCAGTATTAAAAATAAATCCGATTGCGTTGAATGTATAGGGGTTATACTATGATAAAATTAGAAAAACTTAACAGAAACGAGGCAGTGCGTTATCTCGGAGGAGCGGGAATCAGGCTTAATTACCGAATGGATGTACTGATGGATGAATGCGAAAAGGCTGTGCTTGAAAAAGCGTCGCCAAAATATCTTTATGTAGAAAAGGATTTGCCGTGCCCGCAGATTATGGGCGGAAAAGATATAGAATCACACTTAAACGGTTGTGAAAAAGCTATTGTTATGTGCGCAACCATCGGTTCAGAGGTGGACAAACTCATCAGAATTTCGCAGATTTCCGATATGGCCCGTGCTGTGGTAATGGACAGCCTTGCAAGTGTTGCCGTGGAGCAGGTCTGCAATGCTTTTGACAAGATAATTGCGGAAAAATACAGCGATTATAATATGACATTCCGATTCAGTCCGGGCTACGGAGATTATCCTATTGAATTGCAAAAAATAATTTTGCAAATGCTTGATGCGCCAAAGAAAATAGGACTTTGCACAAACGATAACTTTTTGCTTACACCGACAAAGTCTGTTACGGCGGTGCTGGGACTTTCAAAAAATCCTATAGAAAGAAAAAAGCGTGGCTGTGCCATCTGTAATATGAGAGAAACCTGTAAATTCAGGAGAAAGGGACTTCATTGTGGGGTTTAGAGAATTATTAAAGGAAAAAGAATTTATTATACTTGACGGTGCGACAGGCACTATGATTCAAAAAAGCGGTGTACAGTATGACGAAGTGCCCGAAACGCTTAACATTACACATACCGAACTTATTGCGTCATTTCATAAAGCTTATGTAGATGCGGGCGCAGATGTTGTTTATGCAAACACCTTTGGTGCGAATGCGTACAAACTTGAGGGCTGCAGCTACAGTGTTGAAGAAATTGTAGGAGCAGGTATCAGCATTGCTAAAAACGCTGTCGGCGACAGAGCGCTTGTTGCCCTTGACATCGGTTCAATCGGTCAGCTGCTCGAACCTGCGGGTTCGCTTACTTTTGAACAGGCTTATGAATATTACAAACAGCTTATCCTTGCAGGTAAAGACGCTGATGTTATAGTTTTTGAAACTATGACGGATCTTTATGAACTTAAGGCCGCTGTACTTGCCGCAAAGGAGAACAGCGATAAGCCGATATTCACCACTATGACATTTGAGCGTAATATGCGTACTTTTACAGGCACATTGCCGTCTGCTTTTGCCGTAACTATGGAAAACCTCGGCGTTGACGCTCTCGGCGTAAACTGTTCGCTTGGACCTGATGATCTTGAGCCGATTGTAAGTGAGATTTCCAAGTACACAAATCTTCCTATTGTAATTAAGCCGAATGCAGGTTTGCCGGACCCTAACACCAATGAATACGATGTTATGCCCGATGATTTTGCAAAGTCATCTCTGTCACTGTTAAAGTACGGTGTTAAAGTTCTCGGCGGCTGCTGCGGTACAAATCCCGAATATATAAAGGCTCTTAAAGACGCTCTTACAGATAAAAAATATCAGCCGTCAAAAAGTCAAGTCGATACAATAGTATGCAGTGCAAGTTCTGTTGTTGAAGTTAATCATCCGAGAATTATCGGCGAAAGAATCAACCCTACAGGCAAAAAGCTGTTTAAACAGGCACTTGTTGATAATAATATTGATTACATTCTTACACAGGCACTTAGTCAGACGGGCGCAGGTGCGGAAATTCTTGATGTCAATGTAGGTCATCCCGAAATTGACGAAAAGCAGATGATGGTGCGTGTGCTCAAAGCAATTCAGAGTGTTTGCGATGCACCTCTGCAGATTGACTCTACCAAACCCGATGTACTTGAGGCAGGACTTCGTGCTTATAACGGCAGACCGATTGTAAACTCGGTAAACGGTGAGGAAAAAAGCCTTAGCACGGTTTTACCGCTTGTTAAAAAATACGGTGCTTGCGTTGTCGGTCTTACACTTGACGAAAACGGTATTCCAAAGACAGCGGAGGGCAGATTTGAAATTGCAAAAAGAATTGTAGAGAGGGCAGAGGCAATCGGTATTGACAGAAGAGATGTGTTTATTGACTGCCTTACGATGACGGTTTCTGCCGAACAGTCTGCCTGCAGACAGACGCTTAATGCTTTGCACAGAGTAAAAACCGAACTTGGCTGTAAAACCTGTCTCGGTGTTTCAAATATTTCATTCGGACTTCCGAATCGTGACCTTGTTACAAGAACTTTCCTTACTATGGCTCTTGAAGAGGGACTTGACTTACCGATTATTAACCCGAATATTGATTCTATTACGGGTGCGGTAAGAGCATACCGTGTGCTTGACGGTATTGATAAAAACTCTATGGATTTTATTGCCGCATATAACGATGCGGCGCAAGCACCTGCCGCAAATAATAATTCTGCCGCATCCGATTTGGATATTATGACCGCTGTTTTCAACGGTTTGAAAAAAGAAGGTGCGTTGCTTACCGAAAAAATGCTTGCCGAAACAGGCGACGCAATGAAAATAGTAAACGAAATGCTTATTCCTGCCCTTGATAAGGTGGGAGAGGGTTTTGAAAAGAACAAAATCTTTTTACCGCAGCTTATTCAGAGTGCAAATGCCGCACAGGCTTGCTTTGATGTAATTAAATCACATATTTCCAAAACAAGCGGAGAAACCGTAAGCAAGGGCAAAATCATTGTTGCAACCGTTAAGGGTGATATTCACGACATAGGAAAGAACATTGTAAAAGTATTGCTTGACAACTACGGTTATACGGTTGTTGACCTCGGTAAAGATGTTGACCCTCAACTTGTTGTCGATACTGCAATTGAGCAGGATATAAAGATGATTGGTTTGTCTGCTCTTATGACAACTACCCTTAAGAGTATGGAAGATACAATCAAACTTGTAAGAGAAACAAAAGAATTACAGAATCCCGACGGAAGCAGTAAATGCGTAATTTTTGTCGGCGGTGCTGTACTTACGGAAGAATATGCTATGAAAATCGGCGCTGACTACTATTGCAGAGATGCTAAGGAAAGCGTAGATACGGCTAAAAAGGTATTAGGTTAAAACAAAAGGGCAGTTCCGAATCAGGAATTGCCCTTGGTTATATTTATTATGCAAATTTCAGTTCTCAAATGACGAAATCTATAGCATTTAATAACTGTTATATTTTGTTATGGAAAACTCGTTAATCCATTGAAAATGCTAAACTTTTCATTGGTGTTCTGTCCATCACATCTTGTATCGTGTTATATCATTTTACCCTTGATTACGAACCCTCATAAGGGAAAATACAAGGGAAAGAAAATCTGGTGGCAACTAATAACAAATTATAAAAATGGCAATTGGAACTGGATGAAATGCTTTTAATACATTGTCGGTTATAATGACGATGTTACTGCGTTTTTTGCAAAAGTGCAAAAGATATAAAAGAGGTGGAAAATTATTGAAATATAACGAATTATATCATACAATAGTAGTGTTTTTGTACAAGTCAATTTGATAGAAAAGGGGGAGAGAAGGAACTGTGTATTTTCATTTGTATAACCAAAATATAGGCAAACTTATGGAATATGAATAATGGACTTATAGTATATAGTTTCAAGAAAAAACAACCAGATGAAGTACCAGTGCCGGTTCCTGAAGAAGAGAAAGATGATAACTATGTATATGTTCCGCAATATCAACCATCACAAGAGATACAATTTTGGGGAACTGTAGCAGCTGTTCTTATCGTTGGAGGAACACTTGCAGAAGATGTGATTACAGGTGGTGGCGGAATTTCAGATGATGCCGCATCATTCTATCTTGCATACAGGTTGACGTTTGGACTATAACAAAGGAGATTTTTTATGTCGTTTAATTCACAATTTAAACTTATTTTTGGTGAAACATTTCAAACAGAGGGTTTTCGATATTGCTCAAAATTGAATGTTTTTGTTAAAATGCTCAACGAAGATTTGATGGTTTTTTTTGGAGTAAAAACAGCTCCGGCATGGAATAAAGGGGCAAAAGGATTTTTCCTTACTGCAGGAATTATTTCTACCTATCATTCCTCTATCGATAAAAAATCAATATTGTATGCTGGACAGGATTTAAATTCATTCCTTCCACGAAATGAAGCAAGAGTAAGTTTTGAATATACCGAAGATACAATGGAAGAGATTATTTCAGCGACGGCTTTATATGTGAAGGAACGTTTGATGCCTATATTCAATCGAGTTTATGATTTAGATTCTTTTATTGATTTTTTAAAGGAATATTCGATTAATAAATTGCGCGCATGTGATACTTTTGAAGGGGAATCTCTTGTCTTGATTAAAACAGATAACCATGATGATTTTCAAACGTATTTCCAGCAGCATCTGGATGAATTATACGCACAAATTGATGCAGGAAATGTTGGTGATGGCTATACGAAAGAAATGGCTTATGATGATTTGTTTCATGGTATTATCGAAAGTATTGTATATCCTCGGGATAAAGTATATTCTGACAAGAGTTTATATAATGAGGCGCTGGAAGAGGCTGAGAGAAGAAAAAGTGAAAATATGAAAAAATTATATAGCTATCAAATATTGAAGAACTGATTACTATAGCAATTAATCAAATTGATTTCAATAATGGAAGTTTAGTGTGATTTCTTGATGATGAGTGTTCTGAACTTCATTTTTGAAAAAATTAAGCAATGACTATTGCAAGAGCAAATAAAGCAGAAAAAATAATTAAAGGTAGTCTTTTCTTTGTTTTCTTCATAAAAATGTCCTTTCTTTAAGAATAATGTTATATTGTTTATAAAATTATATTATATCTAAATTAAGTATTTGTCAAATTAGGTAAAAAAAACACATATTTTATCTACGCAAATAAGAAAAGAGCATTGCTTTGCAATTTGACAAAAAATTAAATTTGATGTATAATATTGTGTGTTAATTTGTATAATATTTTAAAATTAGACGATATGTTTGTATTAAATTTTATATAATCAGATAAAATTTGCAGGGGACAATTAAAAAATGAAAAAAATAAATTATCGTAAGCTTATTCTTGCTTTGGCTGATGTTTTTATTATTGTGGTAAGCGGTATTGTGCTTAATTTTGCTATGTCGCTTATATTTCCGGAACTTTCGGAAGCAAGCAGAGGACTGTTATATACAATAATAGTAAACTTAGCACTGTGTATGCTTATTATGTACGGTGCAGGTGCGTATAAAAGACTTTGGCGATACTTTAATGAAAAGGATTACTTGGTTTGCGGTTTGGCGATGTTCGCAGGCTTCGCTTTGGGCTATCTTATTATGTCGATTTTGCAGATACAGCAATCTGTTTTGTTTGTTACTTTATATGCAATTCTCGCAACAGGCGGAGTGCTCTTATTCCGATTTATATTTAAGCGTACTTTCCTTGATTTAACTGAAGTCGGCAGAGCGGATAATTGTGAGCGTACGCTTATTGTTGGCGCAGGCAATGCAGGCAGAATGATTCTTACCGAAATTCAGAATGCAAGTTATGACGAAAACAGTCCCGCACGCAATCTTATTGCGGTAGGCTTTGTTGATGATGATGAAACAAAACTTAACAGAAGCATTAACGGTGTACCTGTTCTCGGTTTTTGCAGAGAAATTTCTAAGATTTGCAATGATAAAAAGATTACAAATATTATTGTGGCTGTTCCGTCTTGCGAAGAAGAGGAAAAGCGCAAAATTCTTGATTATTGCTCGGAAACTACTTGTAAAATCAAGATAATTCCTTATTTGAGCGAGCTTTTGTTTGACGATAAGCACACAGAGCTTATTTCACAGGCTAAAGAAATTAAAATTGCAGACTTACTTGGCAGAAAGCCGATTGAATTTGATAAAAAAGAAATAAAAGAATTGGTTACGGGAAAAATCTGTATGGTTACAGGCGGCGGCGGTTCTATAGGCAGCGAGCTTGTAAGACAGATTGCAAAGTATTCGCCTAAGCAGGTAATTATTGTTGACATATACGAAAATAACGCATATGATATTCAGCAGGAACTTGTGCTTGAGTACGGCAACAAACTTAATCTTGTAACTTTGATTTCATCTATCCGTGATTACGACAAAATGGAACTGATATTTAAAACATATCGTCCTCAGCTTGTATTTCACGCAGCTGCCCACAAGCATGTTCCTCTTATGGAAACCGTGCCGGAAGAGGCAGTTAAAAATAATATTTTCGGTACTTTTAATGTTGCAACACTTGCAGAAAAGTACAAAGCCGATAAATTTGTTATGATTTCAACCGATAAGGCTGTAAATCCGACCAATGTTATGGGTGCAACCAAAAGAGCATGTGAAATGATAATTCAGCACAAGGCTCAGCACAGCACTCATACCGAATTTGTAACCACTCGTTTCGGTAATGTTCTTGGGTCAAACGGTTCGGTTATTCCCCTGTTCAGGCGTCAGATTGAAAGCGGTTCACCTGTAACCGTTACTCACCCTGACATAATCAGATATTTTATGACTATTCCCGAGGCTGTTTCGCTTGTTCTTGAGGCAGGCGCTATGGCTCATGGCGGCGAGATTTTTGTTCTTGATATGGGTGCGCCCGTAAAGATTACAACTCTTGCCGAAAATCTCATTCGTATGTACGGCAAGATTCCATATAAAGATGTTCCGATTGTTTTCACGGGCTTAAGACCGGGCGAAAAACTTTTTGAGGAACTTTTGATGGACGAAGAAGGACTTAAGTCTACCGCAAACGAAAAGATATTTATCGGTAATCAGATAAATATCAATTCCGCAGAACTGCTCAAAAAACTTGATGAGCTTAAAGTTGTTGCTAACAGCAACGACAGCGAAAAAACGGTAGAACTTCTTGCGGATCTTGTACCTACTTTTAACCATAAGACAAACTGATATATTTATTAATCAGCAAAGGAGAGAATACATAATGTGTGGTATTGTTGGATATGTTGGACCTAAAGACTGCAGTGATGTGCTTGTAAGCGCACTCACAAAGCTTGAATACAGAGGTTATGATTCAGCGGGTATAGCTGTTTTTGGAAAAAACGGCATTGAAACAGTTAAAACAAAAGGTAAACTTAAAAATCTTGTTGACAAGATGGCAGTTGAGGGTAAACCGGAGGGCCATGTAGGTATAGGCCATACAAGATGGGCAACTCACGGTGAGCCGTCAGATGTAAACTCACATCCGCACAGCGGCGCAAGAGTTACCATTGTTCATAACGGAATTATTGAAAATTACATTGAATTAAAAGAATTTTTAACATCAAAGGGCAGAACTTTCCTCAGTGATACAGACACCGAGGTTGTTGCACAGCTACTTGATTATAAGTATAACGGAAATCCGCTTGAAACTATCGACAGCGTAATGGCTGAACTTAAGGGTTCTTTTGCTCTCGGTATTATGTTCAAAGATTTTCCGGACAGAATTTTTGCCGTAAGAAGAGAGAGTCCGCTTATTGTTGGCGTAGCTGACGGCGAAACCTTTATTGCGTCCGATGTTCCTGCAATTCTTAAATACACAAAGAATTACTATCTTCTCGACCATGATGAGATTGCTACACTTACAGCAGACGGCGTTTCATTTGTAGATGAGCACCTTGACCCTATCGAAAAAGAGTTAAAGGTTGCAGATTGGGATATGGAGGCTGCCGAAAAGGGCGGTTATCCGCATTTTATGATTAAAGAAATCAAAGAACAGCCGGAAGCTATCAGAACCACCGTTGCTCCGAGAGTAAGAGCCGGATTGCCTTGCCTTGAAGAATGCGGTATTACACTCGAAAAATTAAGAGAATTTAAATCAATTTCGGTTGTTGCCTGCGGTACAGCTATGCATGCCGGTCTTGTAGGTAAATATATTATCGAAAGTATTGCGAGAGTACCTGTTACAGTTGATATTGCGTCAGAGTTCAGATACAGAAATCCTATTGTAGGTGAAGGCGACCTTGTAATTATTATTTCGCAGTCGGGTGAAACTGCCGACAGCCTTGCCGCAATGCGCCTTGCAAAGCAGAAAGGAGCAACTACACTTGCTATTGTAAACGCAAAGGGAAGTTCAATTGCACGAGAGGCGGATATGCTTATTTATACTCTTGCAGGCCCTGAAATTTCTGTAGCGTCGACAAAAGCGTATATTACACAGCTTTCTGTTATGTATCTTTTTGCCTTTGAGCTTGCTCTTGCAAAGGAAACCGTAAGCGAAGCAGAGTGCAAAAGACTTGTGTCTGCACTTCTCAAAATGCCGGAAGCTGTTAAGTATGTTATTGAAACAACAGAGGAAAAATGCAAGTACGTAGCGACAAAACTTATCACAACAGACAGCTTGCTCTACATTGGCAGAGGTCTTGACTATGCTCTTTCAATGGAAGGTTCGCTTAAACTTAAGGAAGTATCATACATTCACTCCGAGAGCTATGCGGCAGGTGAATTAAAGCACGGTACAATTTCTCTTATTGAGGACGGTATGCCTGTAATTTCTGTTGCAACACAGAGTGACCTTATTGCAAAAACTATCAGTAATATTGTTGAGGTTAAGTCGAGAGGTGCTATGAATATTCTTGTTTGCTCGGAGGCTTGTGCAAGAACTCTTGAGGACGGTATTGCGGATTATGTTATTAAAGTTCCGCAGACAGATGAACTTCTTATGCCGATTTCTGCGGTTGTTCCGCTCCAGATTCTTGCTTATTACACAGCGGTCAATAAGGGTAATGACCCTGACAAGCCAAGAAACCTTGCAAAATCAGTTACTGTTGAGTAATTTACAAAATAAACATTAGAAATTTTATTATAAAAACCAAGTGACGGAATGGCTGTCACTTGGTTTTTTGTTTTCTTTATTGAAAAAAACAAACGCTTTAGCGCTTTAAAATTCAAAAAAATTCTCTTAAAACACCGCCTTGCACTTGTATTTTTTACTTGTATTATGTATAATAATTGATGTATATGGATTTATTGACAGAATATTCTGTTTTTTCGGAGGCTTTTAGTATGACAGCTAAAAATATAAAAAGATTTTTTACAGCATTTGTTTGTGCGGCACTTGTTGCTTGTACTGCCGTTGTTTGCAGTGCGGCGGGCAGTAAAATACAGATTGAAAAACTTGATAATATGACAATTCAACTGCCCGACAATATGCTTGGCATAACAAGGGACAGCAAGAGTACCGACAAGTATTTTTCCGTTTTCGGACTTGATTATGACAAAACAATGTCTGATTTCAAGAGCAGTGATATTTTTATGCAGGCTATGGATAATCAGGCAACCACGACGGTCACGGTTACTATGACACGCAACGGTGACAGCGAGGGTATTAAGAATTATAAACTTCTTTCGGACGAAAAGCTTTATGAAGTGAGAGAAAATTTTATTTCTCAAGAGGAATATATCAGTTGCACGCCGGATCAGGCGCAAGACCTTGTATGGCTTATGTTTGACCTTAATGTAGAGAGCGGCAGTGACAGAATCAAGACTTATCAGGCAAACACCGTTTATGACGGAATGAGTATTAATATTACTATTCAGCATAACGGCGGCGATGTTACATCTGCCGATTATCAAACTTTAAAGTCAATTCTTTCAACCGTTACTTTTAATGCAAAAGCTGACCCGGAAAGCGACTTTACAAAATATGTTTACATAGGTATAGTTGCTGTTGTTATTATTCTTTTTATCATAGTTATGATTGCAGGTAAAAAGACAAGAAAGAAAAACAAAAAGAGCAAAAACGAAAAAATTTTGCGTGAACTTACCGATAAATACAAATCAAACAATAAACCTGTAAAAAAATTACAGGAAGATGATATTGTCAGCATTCATCAGGCTTATGATGAGTTAAAAGAAGAAAACAACGACATAAGCAGTGGCAGAAAAGACGATGACCTCTTTGACGATTACAAGGACATTGACGAAGAAGAAGTAAAGGTTAAGATTTACGAAAAGCCGACAGTTTCGGATTATGAAATTGACGAAATAGTAAATGAGAGCAAAGAAAGGCTTAAGAATGAGGGCGCAGATGTTGAAGTAATAGAAACAAGTGCCGAAAAACTTGAGCCGCAGGAAGTAATTGAAGACCGACTTGAAGAGGCTAAGGAGGATTTACAGACCGAAGAGGTTGTTCAAACCGTGGCTGTTGACGAACCCGAAGATGAAAACGATGCTGAAGAAAACTCGGAAATAACCGAGGAGGCAGATGCGGATGCTACCGATGCAGCCGTTGAAAATCAATCGGTCAAAGATAAAGAAAACGCAGACTTTGAAATTGAATCGGAAGAAAAAGTAATTTCGGACGACGGAAAATACGAAGAAGCTGCACAGGCAGAAATTTCAACAGAAGAAGAACCGACAGACGAAATAGAAGAAACGATTGAAGAAGTTGAATCTGAATACGAAGAAGAAACGAAAGATAAAGTCGAAGAAGAAAACGAGGAAGAACTGAGAAGAGAGGCTGAAAAAAATACAGCCGATGATTTTGATGAAGGTTATGATTTCTTTGAGGAAAAGCCGAGAAGAATTGTAGGTATCATTGATGTTGACAGTTCAGACCTCAAAAATGCGGTCGATTACGATGTTCTTTCAGAGGAAGAAAAGCGTGCCGTAGAGGTTGAAACCACTGTGGATAACGATAAGACAGAAAGCTTTATTGCGGCTGCGGAAAAAGCAGGTAACGGAATAAAGAATTTCTTTGTACACTGCGGATATTTCTGCACAAATGTTTCAAGACTTATAAAGCGTAAGCATGCGGCTAAAAAGCGTAAAAAAGCTGAACTCGAACGCATAGAAAGAGAGCGTGTGAGAAAACAGCAGGCTGCGCAAAGGCGTGACGGCAACGGTCTTGTAAAGGTACACAGCGCCACACAGAGAAGACCGCAGCCTAACGGCAGAGCATCTCAGTCAGCTCACAGAACACCAAACAGAAAACCACAGCAGAACAATAACAGAAGAAAGTAATCAGAGGTGATTAAAATAAATACTTTAGTAATTAAAAACGCACACATAGTTTCACCGTCAGATGGACTTGACAAAGTTGCCGATGTTCTTGTAAAAGACGGCAAAATCACAAAAATTGCAGAGAACATCTCTACAGAGGGCAATGTGATTGATGCAGACGGCTTAACACTTATTCCGGGTCTTGTGGATATGCATGTACATCTTCGTGACCCCGGTCAAACTCACAAAGAGGATATTATAACAGGCTGTAAAGCAGCTGCTGCGGGCGGTGTTACAAGTTTACTTGCAATGCCTAACACAATCCCTACTACGGATAATGCCGAAACCGTAAAATATATTCTTGACAAGGCAAAGAATGCCGACGCCAATGTTTATGTGGCAGGCAGTATTACAAAGGGACTCAAAAGTCTTGAACCGACCGATCTTGAAGAACTTAAATCAGCAGGTGCAATTGCTCTTTCGGATGACGGCAGACCGGTTGAAAACACAAAGTATTTAAGCGAGGCAATGAAAAAAGCTCCGCAGCTCGGTATGACGGTTGTTGCTCACTGCGAGGATCTTTTCCTTGCAGACGGCGGTAAAATCAACGGCGGCGAAGTAAGCAAAAATCTCGGCGTAAAGGGTATTCCTGCCGCAGCAGAGGATTGCGGTACCGCAAGAGAAATTGCACTTGCGGCGGCGCTTGATGTGCCGATACACATTTGTCATGTCAGCACAAAAACAAGCGTTGCACTTGTAAGAGATGCAAAGAGAAGAGGGGTTAAGGTTACGGCAGAAACCGCACCGCACTATTTCTCAATGACAGAAAAAGAATTGCTTGCAAAGGATGCAGATTTCAGAATGAATCCGCCTCTCCGCACACATGAAGATGTTGTTGAAATAATAAGCGGTCTTAAAGACGGTACGCTTGACGCTATTGCAACCGACCACGCACCGCATACACCGGAAGAAAAGTCCGATTTTGAAAAAGCACCGAACGGTTCTATCGGTATGGAAACTTCATTTGCGGTATCATACACATATCTTGTAAAAACAGGACTTCTTACAATTTCGGAGCTTGTTGAAAAGATGAGCACAAATCCTGCCGAAATTCTCGGAATCAATGCAGGACATATCAAAGTCGGTGCGCCTGCAGACCTTGCACTCGTTGATTTGAACGAAGAATGGGTTGTTGATGTAGATAAATTGCACGGCAAGAGTAAAAATACTCCTTTCAAGGGCAAAACGCTCTGCGGAAAGGTTAAATATACAATTTTGGGCGGAAAAACCGTATTTGAAGATAAATAATCGGAGCGCTCGCAGATTAAAGGAGATTTGGCAAAATGGCACAAAAAGGTGATTTGTTATCAGTAAGAGAAGATATACGAGTTGTTGACGCTACAATTCGTGACGGCGGACTTTGTAATAATTTTGAGTTCCCCGACGAATTTGTTAAGGCTTTATATAACGCAAATGTAAAAGCAGGCGTTGACTATATGGAGTTCGGCTACAAGGCATCTAAGGAACTTTTCAACGAAAAAGATTTTGGTAAGTGGAAGTTCTGTAACGATGACGACATAAGAGAAGTTGTTGGCGAAAACAATACAGACCTTAAGATTGCAGTTATGGCTGATGTTGGCAGAACAGATTTTAAGAATGACATTCTTCCAAAGAACGAAAGTCCGATTGACCTTGTAAGAATTGCAACATATATCAACACAATTCCTGCGGCAGTAGAAATGATTGAGGACTGCGCAAAGAAAGGCTATGAAACCACAATCAACATTATGGCTGTTTCAAAGGCGAGAACAGAGGATATTATTACAGCTCTTGATATTCTCGGCAAAAGCCCTGTAAACGCATTTTATATTGTAGACAGCTACGGCGCTCTTTACCCTGAGGAGGCAAGAAAATTAGCTGAATTATATTGCTCATACGGTGAAAAGTACGGCAAGTCAGTCGGTATTCACGCTCACAATAACCAGCAGCTTGCTTTTGCAAATACTATTGAGGCTATGACACAGGGTGTCAGCTACCTTGACGCAACAGTAGACGGTATGGGCAGAGGTGCAGGCAACTGCGCACTTGAGCTACTCTTAGGTTTCCTCAAAAATCCTAAGTACAAGGTTGACCCGATTCTCAAGATGCTTGAGTATACACAGCAGTTCAGAGAAAGCGGAGTTAAGTGGGGATACGATGTTCCTTATATGCTTACAGGTCAGTATAACACTCACCCCCGTCCGGCTATCTCATTTGTTAAGGATGACAGAAAAGATTACACAAACTTTGCTCACGAACTTTTTGACATTATCAACAGCTGATGACGCATATAATGAGATTAAATCCCTTGCCGTTCAAAATGATAGCAAGCGGAGAAAAAACCATTGAGTTAAGGCTTAATGATGAAAAACGCAGAAAACTAAACCGCAAGGATTTGATTACTTTTGTAAATACAGAAGACAGCATTAAAACCATTACGGCTGAGGTTATTGATATTTATAAATATAAATCTTTTAAGGAATTATACGCTGATCTTCCTTTACTTAAATGCGGATATACTAAGGAAGATATTTCAAATGCAAAACCCGAGGATATGATAGAGTATTATTCAGAGGAGCAGCAGAAGAAATACGGTGTATTGGGAATAGAGATAAAAGTAATATCGTAAGCGTTATTACTGAATTTAAAAGGAGAGTAAAAAATGGCATTTGACAGACTTATTGATAAAATCGCAGAAATGCAGAATCCTACAGTTGCAGGTCTTGATCCAAAGCTTGACTATGTACCTGAATTTATTAAAGAGGAGTGCTTTGCAAAGTATGGCAAAACTCTTGAGGGTGCGGCTGCCGCTTTGTTTGAGTTCAACAAGGCTCTTATTGACGCCCTTTATGAGGTAGTTCCTGCAATCAAGCCACAGGCTGCTTACTACGAAATGTACGGTTGGCAGGGCGTTAAGGCACTTGCAGACACTATTACATATGCAAAGTCAAAGGGTATGTTTGTTATTACAGACGGTAAGCGTAACGACATCGGTACAACAATGGAGGCTTACGCTGCCGCTCACCTCGGCTCAACCACAGTTGCAGGCGAAGAGGTAGAGGCTTTTGGTGCAGACGCACTTACAGTAAACGGTTACCTCGGCACAGACGGTATCAAACCGCTTGTTAATATTTGCAAAAGCGGTGACAAGGGCATTTTTGTACTTGTTAAGACATCTAACCCAAGTTCAGGCGAATTACAGGATAAGAAACTTGATGACGGCACAACCGTTTATGAGCAAATGGGTAAAATGTGCGAAGAGTGGGGAACAGAGCTTGAGGGCAAATACGGTTACTCGGGTGTCGGCGCAGTAGTCGGTGCAACATATCCCGAACAGCTTGCCGAAATGAGAGCTAAATGTCCGCACACATTTTTCCTTGTACCGGGTTACGGTGCACAGGGCGGCGGTGCAAATGATGTTAAAAACGCATTTGATGAAAACGGTCTTGGCGCAATCATCAATTCAAGCCGTGGTATTATGTGCGCATGGAAAAAACAGGGCCTTACCGAGAATGATTTTGCAAAGGCTGCTTACAACGAGGCGGTTCGTATGCGTGACGAAATTATCGGCTGCATAGGCAAAATTAAGAAATAATACAATAAATTGTTATTTTTATGTATTAAACACCAAATATTGTTGACTTTGCTAAAAGTTGGCGGTATAATTTAATAGTCAGTATTAGTTAAAACTGTAAATAAAATATATTTTCAAGGGAGATTTTTAATATGGCAAGAGTATATAACTTTTCTGCCGGTCCTTCAATGCTTCCGGAGGCAGTATTAAAGACAGCAGCAGATGAAATGCTTGATTATCAGGGCAGCGGACAGAGTGTAATGGAAATGTCACACCGCAGCAAAACATATGATAAAATCATTAAGGACGCTGAAGCTTTACTTCGTGAGATTATGAACATTCCTGACAACTACAAGGTTATGTTCCTCCAGGGCGGCGGTTCTACACAGTTTGCAATGGTAGCACTCAACTTTATGAACAAGAACAATAAGGCTGACTACATAATCACAGGTCAGTGGGCTAAAAAGGCTTACAAAGAGGCTGCTCGCTATGGCGACGCTAAGGCTGTTGCTTCTTCAGAGGATAAAACTTTCTCTTATATTCCTAAGACAGATAAGTCAATGTTCAGAGAGGACGCCGACTATGTGTATATTTGTATGAACAATACTATTTACGGTACTGTTTATCACGAACTTCCGGATACAGGCGATATTCCGCTTATTGCAGATATTTCATCTTGTATTCTTTCAGAGCCTATTGATGTAACTAAGTTTGGCGCACTCTTTGCAGGTGCTCAAAAGAATATGGCTCCTGCAGGTCTTACAATCGCAATTGTTCGTGAGGATCTTATCGGCAATGCTATGGACATCTGCCCGACAATGCTTAACTATAAGACTCACGCTGACGCAGATTCACTTTTCAACACACCTCCTTGCTACACAATTTATATTGCAAAGCTTGTTCTTGAGTGGATTAAGAATGAGGTTGGCGGTCTTGATAAGATGAAAGAGCTTAACGAGAAAAAGGCTAAACTTCTTTATGACTTCCTTGATAATTCAGAACTCTTTAAGGGTACTGTTGTTCCTGAGGATCGTTCACTTATGAATGTTCCGTTCGTAACAGGCAATGCTGACCTTGACGCTAAGTTTGTTAAAGAGGCAACAGAGGCAGGTCTTGTAAACATCAAGGGTCACCGTACAGTTGGCGGTATGAGAGCTTCTATCTACAATGCTATGCCATATGAGGGTGTAGTTGCTCTTGTTGACTTTATGAAGAAGTTTGAGGCAGAAAACAAGTAATTTTTGCTCAAACAATCTGCTTTAAATAAAATAAAAGAGGATGAATACAATGTTTAATATACTTACTCTCAATAAAATTGCTGCCGTTGGCACAAGCCGCCTTGGTGACAATTACGCTTACGGTGACGATGTTCAGAATCCTGACGCAGTTCTCGTAAGAAGTGCCGCTATGCACGATATGCAGTTTGAAGATAATCTCCTTGCCATTGCAAGAGCAGGCGCAGGTACAAACAACATTCCAAAAGATGTTTGTTCTGAAAAGGGTATTGTGGTTTTCAATACTCCGGGTGCTAATGCAAATGCTGTTAAAGAGCTTGTAATTGCAGGTCTTTTACTCTCTTCAAGAAGAGTAATGGAGGGTGCAGACTGGGCAAAGACACTCAAAGGTAACGGTGACGCAGTAGGTAAGATGGTAGAAAAAGGCAAGAGCCAGTTTGTAGGTCCTGAAATTAAGGGCAAAACTCTCGGTGTAATCGGTCTTGGCGCTATAGGTATTCTTGTTGCCAACTGTGCCGTTGCACTCGGTATGGATGTAATCGGTTTTGATCCGTTTATGTCTGTAACAAACGCATTAAAGCTCAATCCTGCCGTTAAGCTTATGAAGAGCGGCGAAGATGTAATGGTAAACTGTGATTACCTTACAATCCATGTTCCTCTTACAGCTGACACTAAGGATATGGTTGATGCAGATATGATTGCTAAGATGAAAGACGGCGTTCGTATTCTCAACTTCAGCCGTGACGGTCTTGTAAATTCAACAGCTGTTCTTGAGGCTGTTAAGAGCGGTAAGGTTGCTAAGTATGTAACAGACTTTGCAACTGATGATATTATCGGCGAAGAGAATATCATTTGTCTTCCACATCTCGGTGCATCAACTCCCGAAAGTGAAGATAACTGCGCAATTATGGCTTGCGATGAGCTTAAAGAGTACCTCGAAAACGGTAACATCGTAAATTCTGTAAACTATCCTGCACTTTCACTTGCAAGAACAAATACAGAGAATGTTCGTTTCTGCGTAATGCACAAGAATGTACCTGAACTTCTTAAGAAGGTACTTTCAGAGGTAAAAGGCAATGTAGAAAATATGCTTTCAAAGAGCCGTGGCGACTACGCTTATGCAATTATTGATGTTGCAGGCGGTAACCCTGAAAACGCTGCTGCTATTGCAGCTATTGAAGGTGTAATCCGTGTTCGTGCTATCTAAAAGCATAATATAATGAAGTCATAGGGCGGCAGAGCTATTCTGTCGCCCTTTTAAAGTTTTGTTTTAATGTCCTATTTTAAATGTTGGGGTAAAATTAATAGATTATGGTTTAACTCGTGCGCTAAACCATACTTTCCCACAATTTTTGATAAAGAATTTTTTTGAATTGAGGAATGAAAATGAGAGGAATAAAAAAATTATCTGCAATTACGCTGACTGCCGTGCTTGCATTTTCTTCTACAGTTACTGCATTTGGCGCAGAAGTAACAGAATCGGTTTCTTACAGCAAATGGGGTAGTAAAACCGTATGCGAAGCATTGGGAATAGATACTGCCGAATACTACAAATGGATTGTAAATCACGATAATGATTCAAGCAATGATTATCAGACTTACACTGTTTCTAAAAATTATGATTCATCTGTAGGTACTGATTATTATCTCGGTACAAAATATACATCGGGCGACCATCGTACACCAAAAGGAGATACCAAAGGGTACTTTAATACAGATTTATATTCACCAAACAGCGGATATTACTGTGTAGGTTACGGCAGACAAGACGAGCTTAACGGTTCATCGTACAAGCCGCAGATGAACTGCACAGGATTTGTATGGCATATACTTTACAAGTCGCTTGCAAATACCAAGGCACAAAAGGGTCAGTCGGTAAGCTATGCATACGCAAACACTCATATTCCGAGTTATTCGTATGCGGCTTATGATACGGGTCAGGATACATGGATTAATTGGGCGGGCAATAACAATATCAAGACATATTATTTTGACGGTACAAGTGCCATTAATAATGCATTGAACAGCGGAGTGCTTGAAAAAGGCGATATTATTTTTATGCTCGGTACGGCTGACGCTCATGTCGGTATTTTTTACGGCAATAATTCAAAAAATAACAAGTTCTGGCATTCTCAATATAAAAATGTAAATACAATCACAAATATTGAACCGAGGGGTACTTGCTACGGATTGTATGTATTTAAAACAGGTTGTTCAAACGGTATTGATCTTAATATTCAGCTTAACAGCACACAAAGCGGATTAAAGGGTACTTCATACGATTATTCACAGTTTGAATACACGGTTTATGCTGACTCGGCTTGTAGAAAGCCTGTCGGAAAAATTGTACCGCAGTCTGACGGATTCGGTGCATTTGGTTTGACGAGCAGTCAACAGTATTCTTCATCAAGTGCGGTTGCGAGAGGTGTGCCTGTTGCAAATACTTCTTATTGGTGCAAAGAAACAAAAACACCGAACGGGTATGTTGCAGACAACACGGTATATAAATTTGAAAAGTCTACATTGACATGGGGCGGTACGGAAAGATACTATGCAGGTGTAGCTGTAAATGAAAATAACCATAAATTAAGCAAAATAAACAAGACACCTAAAATAGCACTCCGTATTCAGAATGTGTCATCTTATTCCGAATTGACCGATAATAATGAAAATTATTCACTTAGCGGTGCGGTTTATGAAGTTTATAATTCCGATAACACTTTTTGCGGTTATATGAAAACAGGCGAAGACGGCTGGGTATGCGCAACCTCAAAAGAAAAAACCGACGATGTAAATAATATTAAATGGAATGAAAGTGCGTTCGATTCAGCTCTTTATATGCCATACGGTAATTATTACGCAAAGCAGGTTGTTGCTCCGAAAGGCTTTGAATTATTTTCTGACAGAATAATTCTTGATAATGTTTATCAATATACATGGAGCGGTCTTACGGTTTATTATGCTCAAGCTGAAAATACACCAATAAAGTTGGATACTTCGACAGTAAGAGTAAATCTTACAAATGAGTTTAAAGCCCCGATAAACTGTGCGGAGTTTGAATTGTTTTCAGATGTGGAATGTCAAAATCTTATTGATACGGCAATAACAGACAATAACGGTATAGCCGAATTTGCTAAGCCGTTACAGGTTGGCACTTATTATATTAAGCAGAAAAAATCAGCTGTCGGTTATTTTTACGATTCGGCAGTAACGGAAGTTGTTGTTAAAGAAGAAAATATCGGCAGTAATACTGACATATCGTTATTTGCAAAAAGCAAGGGCGATGTAAATAAAGACGGCAATATTGATATTACAGACAGCACGGTAATTCAGCTGTTTGTTGCAGGCGAAAAAGCAGAGGACGGTTCGGATTTTGTTGATATAAATGATACCGTCAGCTTTGATAATGCCGATATTGACGGCAACGGAATAATAGATATCAACGATATTACTAATCTTCAGATAATAATTTCAAAGAATAACTGATATTATTTAGTGAAAACTTCCTTTGACATCTGCAAAACCAAAATAGTATAATATATAAAGATGTGTTGCACTACTGCGTAATTCCAATCAGTAGTGCAGCACTTTTTTGTTTTAAGAGGTGTTTTTATGAAAAAAATAAAAGAAAAAGATAAAATGGAAATTTTGCCTGTTAAAAGCCTTATGCTTAGAATGGGTGTTCCTATGATACTTTCTATGGTACTGCAAGCAGTTTATAATATTGTTGACAGTGCTTTTGTATCTAATATGGAAGATAACGGTGAACTTGCGCTTAATGCGCTTACGCTTGCCTTCCCTTTGCAAATGTTAATAGTTGCAATCGGCATAGGTACAGGTGTGGGTGTTAATGTTCTTGTAGCAAAAAGCCTTGGAGAGGGTAACAGAAACTATGCCGATAAGGCTGCGGGTAACGGTGTATTTCTTGCTGTTGTTATTTACGCAGTGTTTTTAATATTCGGATTGTTCGGTGTTAAATTATATATCGGCACGCAGACTGCAAACGGAATTGTTTTGGAAATGGCGTGTGATTATTTAAGAATATGCTGCGTATATTCTTTTGGACTTGTATTTTTCTCTCTTTATGAAAAACTTTTACAAGCAACAGGCAAATCGGTATTTTCGACAATTGCACAGATCTGCGGCGCAGTTGCAAATATTATTCTTGACCCTATTATGATTTACGGTTTGTTAGGCTGTCCGAAATTCGGTGTAAAGGGTGCTGCATACGCTACGGTTATCGGTCAAATTATTTCACTTGCGGTTGCTTTTATTTTTCATATAAAGTTTAACAAAGATATAACCAATAATGTTAAAAACATTAAGCCGTCGGCAAATACAATACTGAACATTTACAAAATCGGTTTGCCTGCAATAATTGCACAGGCACTTATGTCGGTTATGACTTACGGCTTTAATCTTATTTTGGGTACGGTCAGTGAGGCGATGGTAACAGCTTACGGATTGTACTATAAAATACAGCAATTCATACTTTTTGCAGCGTTCGGATTAAGAGATGCCATAACTCCGATTATGTCATATGCGTTTGGAATGAAGAGTAAAAAGAGAATTGACGACAGTATAAAATTCGGCTCAATTTACACAACAGTAATAATGTTTGTAGGTCTGGCGGTAATAGAAATTATAGCTAATCCGCTTTCAAGTGCTTTTGGACTTTCGGGTGAAACACAATTGTTATGTATCGGCGCAATGCGGATTGTTTCTGCAAGTTTTATATTTGCCGGCATTAACATAGCTTTTCAGGGAATGTTTCAGGCAATTAACGGCGGAATGCAGTCGCTGATAGTTTCAGTTTGCAGACAACTTGTGTTTGTATTGCCTCTTGCGTGGATATTTACTGTGCTTGTCAATAAATCAATTTGCGGCGAATGGATAATTTGGCTTTCCGTACCTGTTGCAGAGATTTTGTCTGCCGTTATTTCGGTTGTATTGATGAAAAAGTTATACAAAAAACAGATTAACAATAAAACAGAAGCATAAAAATTCCCCTGCATACTCAAAAATATGCAGGGGAAAGTTTTAATTTTGGTCTTTTATAAATGTAAATGATGTTGTGTTATCGTACGAATAGGTGAGAGTTTGCCTTGTCGCTTCATAACTCAGCTTTTCGCTGTTGCCGTTTAGTGTAGCGTCAACGCTTGTGCCGCTGAAAACATAACTGCCTTTATATTCAATACCCGCAAGCGTTGCGGTACAGCTGCCGTTTCCTTTAAAATTAAATTCAAAATATCCGTCCTTAAGCTCAAGCTCGCTGTATTGTACGGTTTCTCCGTCGATAACGGCAGATACAGGGACCCATTTTCCCTTTAACACCTCATTTTCGCTTTTATCACCGCAGCCGCTGAAAAGAAAAATTACAGCAAAAAGTGATAAGAAAACAGGTAAGGTGCGCTTTATAATACATTTCATTGTGACACATCCCGATATTGATATAATATATATTATTTTATCATTTTTTACGTTTTTAGTCAATTTGCGGAATGTAAAGTATTTCTAACATATTAATGATATGAATGTGCAAATTGTAAGAATTTATATGAATTACTGGTGACCTTTAAGTTTTGACACCGCTTTTTTCAGTTCCTGCGGTATATCGTCGGCACTTAGTGTATCGTGAATTTTGCAAGTGCCGGCTTTTTGCGCAGTTTCGTAATACCAGCATTTGTAATCTAAAATTCCGAGAGTTTCATTCAGTTTTTCCATTTGAGCAAGTACGGCATCTCTTTGCTTTCTGATAAGTTCAAGTCGCTTGTCAATTGAAGAATCCCCCTCAAGAGTCCAATCTATAAAAACTTTGATGTCTTTAAGCGACATACCTGTTCTTTTAAGACATTCAATGAGAGTTAATAACTCGTAATCGGAATCGTCAAAAATGCGGATACCGCCGTTTGTACGCTTTACATTAGGCATAAGTCCTTCTTTGTCATAATATCTAAGGGTTGACGGCTGCATATCAAGTCTTTTTGAAATTTCACCTATAGTATATTGCATAAGAACACCTCGTTTAAGTTAAAGTAAGCTATAAGTATTTTATCACCTTGAAATTATGATGTCAATAAAATCATAACCGTATACCATTTGGCAATTTGCTGCAAATAATATGATTTTTTATCTCTGCATAATTGACAAATTGCAAGCAAAATGCGATAATATAAAGGTATATTTGTCGGGTAATCTGCCCGAATAAATTGTAAGGAGATATGATTATGGCAAAGGAGCTTGCTAAATCCTACAAACCGTCTGAGTTTGAGGACAGAATTTATGATTTCTGGATGAAGGGCAACTACTTCCATGCAGAAGTTGACAAAGATAAAAAACCATACACAATCGTTATGCCGCCGCCAAACATTACAGGTCAGTTGCATATCGGTCACGCACTTGACCTTACACTTCAGGATACTCTCATTCGTTGGAGAAGAATGCAGGGCTATGCTGCACTTTGGCTTCCGGGTACAGACCATGCGTCTATTGCGACAGAGGCTAAAATCGTTGAGGCTATGCGCAAAGAGGGCGTTACCAAAGATGATTTAGGCAGAGAGGGTTTCCTCAAGCGTGCCTGGGAGTGGAAAGAAGAGTACGGCGGAAGAATTACCCGTCAGTTCCGTAAACTCGGTTCAAGCTGTGACTGGCAGCGTGAGCGCTTTACAATGGACGAGGGTTGTTCTAAGGCGGTTAAGGAAGTTTTCGTAAAACTTTACAATAAAGGACTTATTTATCGTGGCGAGCGTATCATCAACTGGTGCCCGCATTGCTGCACATCAATTTCAGACGCAGAGGTTGATTTTGCAGAGCAGGAGGGCTTTTTCTGGCATCTCCGCTATCCGTTAAAGGACGGCAGCGGTTATGTTGAGCTTGCTACAACAAGACCTGAAACACTTTTGGGCGATACTGCGGTTGCGGTAAATCCCGATGATGAAAGATATAAAGACATTGTAGGCAAAACACTTATTCTTCCGCTTGTAGGCAGAGAAATTCCTGTTGTTGCCGATGCATATGTTGAAAAAGATTTTGGTACAGGTGTAGTTAAAATTACTCCTGCACACGACCCTAACGACTTTGAAGTCGGCTTAAGACATAACCTTGAGGTAATCAATGTTATGGACGATACAGCCCATATGAACGAAAATGCCGGTAAATATCAGGGTATGGACAGATACGAGTGTCGTGAAGCAATCGTTAAAGACCTTGAAGAGGGCGGTTTCCTCGTTAAGATTGAGCCTCACACTCACAATGTAGGTACTTGCTACCGTTGTAAGACAACTGTTGAGCCGAGAGTGTCAAAGCAGTGGTTCGTAAAAATGGAACCTCTTGCAAAGCCTGCAATCAAGTGTGTTAAGGAAAAGCAGATACAGATTATTCCGGAAAGATTTGAAAAAGTATATTATCACTGGATGGAGAACATCAAGGATTGGTGTATTTCCCGTCAGCTTTGGTGGGGACACAGAATTCCTGCTTGGTATTGTGACGATTGCGGTGAGGTTATCGTAGCAAAGGAAACTCCCGTAGCTTGCCCTAAGTGCGGTAAAAACCATTTGCATCAGGACGAAGATACTCTTGATACATGGTTCAGTTCGGCTTTATGGCCGTTCTCAACACTCGGCTGGCCTGACAAGACACCTGAGCTTGAGTATTTCTATCCTACAAATACACTTGTAACCGGTTATGATATTATTTTCTTCTGGGTTGCAAGAATGATATTCTCTGCTATTGAGCAGACAGGTCAAGCACCGTTCAAGACCGTATTTATGCACGGTATTGTAAGAGATGAGCTTGGCAGAAAGATGTCTAAGTCACTCGGTAACGGTCCTGACCCGATTGATGTTATCAACAGATACGGTGCCGATGCGCTAAGATTCTTGCTTGTAACAGGTAACTCACCGGGAAATGACATCAGATATTCAGAAAAGCGTATCGAGGCTTGTGCAAACTTTGCCAATAAGCTTTGGAATGCTGCCCGTTATGTTCATATGAATATCGACGATTACAATGTAGAAAACAAGCTCCCCGATACTCTTACAACAGAGGATAAGTGGATTGTTTCTAAATTCAATACAGTGGCTAAGGAAGTAAACGAAAACCTTGAGAAATTTGAGCTTGGTATTGCTGTTCAGAAAGTTTACGAGTTCATTTGGGATTGTTACTGCGACTGGTATATTGAACTTGCTAAGACAAGACTTTCGGGTGACGGCGAGGACGCTCAGAACGCAAGACAGGTACTCCTTTATGTACTTGATCAGATTTTAAGACTTCTCCATCCGTTTATGCCGTATGTAACAGAAGAAATTTGGCAGACAATTCCTCACGAGGGTGAAACCGTTATGCTTGCTAAGTACCCTGAGTTCAAGGCAGAGCTTGACTTCCCGGATGCTGTTGCCGAAATGGAAAGAGTTATGGACGCTATCCGTGCTATCCGTAACCGCCGTAGTGAGATGAATGTCCCTCCGTCAAAGAAAGCTAAGGTTTATGTTGCAACTAAGTTTGCAGACACATTTACTAACGGCACACCGTTTATTCAGAAACTTGCATCTGCAAATGAGGTAGAGGTTGCCGAGCACTTTGACATTGAGGGCGCAGTAACGGTTGTTACAGCTGACGCAAAGATTTACATTCCGCTTAGCGAACTTGTTGACAAAGACGCAGAACTTGCAAGACTTAACAAGGAGCTTGAGCAGGTTAAGAAAAGACTTGCACAGAGCGAGGGTAAGCTTAACAATGCAGGCTTTGTTGCAAAAGCACCTGAGGCTGTTATTGAAAAGGTAAAGGGTCAGGCTGCAAAGGAAAGAGAGCAGATTGCACTCATTACCGCTGCCATTGACGCATTAAAATAAAAATTAAGGGGCAGTCTTCGTGACTGCCCTTTGTTTAAGGTGAGTTTTTGTATGGAATGGATATTTAAAAGTTTTGACGAACTTACAAATGAAGAATTATATGCTGTTTTGAAATTGAGATTTGAAGTCTATGTAATCGAGCAGAATTGCCTTGAAACAGACCCCGATGATAAAGACCAAAAATGTATGCATTTAATACTTGAAGATGACGGTAAAATTATTGGCTATGCGAGAATTTTACCTCCTAATCTTTCATACGATGAGCCGTCTATAGGCAGAATTGTGCTTGATAAGACATACAGAGGAAAAGGACTTGGCAGAGAGATTGTGCAAAAGTGTATTGACTTTATTCACAATATTATGAAGATACAAAAAATCAGGATTTCAGGTCAGGCGTATTTGCTTGATTTTTATAAAAGTTTTGGATTTGTTGTTACCGAAGGCCCGTATCTTGAGGATAAAATACCGCATTATCAAATGCTTTTAAGCTGAAAAATGCCCTTGTCTTGCGACAGGGGCATAATTTATGTGTAAATTAAAGTGTGTGATAGTAAATTACTATGTCTTCGTAATCTCCGCTTTTGAGCAAAAATCCGTTTGGAATTGTACCAAGCTCGACAAAACCGAGTTTTTTGTAGAGATGTCGGGCAGAAAGATTTGACTTTACAACTGCGTTGAATTGTAAAATTTTAAATCCGTTTTCCTTGCCTTGAACAAGGCAATCCGAAACAAGCTTTTCACCGATATGTAAATTTCTTGCACTGCTTTTTACGGCATAGCTTGCGTTGCAAATGTGACCGCATCTGCCTACATTGTTGGGGTGAAGAATGTATAAGCCTAAAATTTCGTGGCTTTCGGTATTTTCCGCAACCGCACAATATGTTTGTGAACCGAAAAATTCCGCACCGCTGTTTTCGTCAAGTAAATCAAGCTGCGGAAAGGCTATTCCGTCCTCTACAACTTCGTTCCAGATTTTAACCATGGCAGGGTAATCACTTTTGACTGCTTTGCGAATATTTATTTCCATAAAATCAACCTTTTGTGCGTAATCTACTAATATTTTAGCACTTAGTTTTTCTTTGTCAATATGGATTGATTTATCGGTGTAAAAGTATTATAATAAATATTTAAGACAGTACAATTTGATTTGTAAAAATACAGATGTTTACGGTATTAAATTAGATGCGAATAAAAATAAAAGAGGTAGTTTGATGGATTACTTAAAGAGAACCTGGGCAGAGGTATCGCTTGATGCAATTAAGCATAATTTTAATGAAATAAAAAACAAAGTCGGCGGCAGAGCAAAGATTTGCTGCGTTATAAAAGCAGACGGTTACGGTCACGGCGCCGTTGAACTGTCTAAACTCTATGAGCAGCTTGGCGCTGACTTTTTTGCCGTTTCAAATATTGACGAGGGTATTGAAATCCGTGAGGCAGGCGCAAAATTGCCTATTGTAATTTTAGGCTTTACTCCTGCAAATGAGGCTAAGCGACTTGCAGAATACAATATTTCTCAGGCAGTTTACAGCCTTGATTATGCAAAAATGCTTTCTAAGGCTTGTTGTGAGCAGAATGTGGTTTGTAAAATTCACATCAAAGTTGATACCGGTATGAGCAGAATAGGTTTTATGTGTCAGGAATTTCCGAGAGATGATTATTCTGTCGAAGAAATCAGAACAGCCTGCACTCTAAAAAATCTTGAGCTTGAGGGTATGTTTACTCATTTCTGTGTATCGGATGAAGCCGAGGACGGCAAAGACTTTACAGAAAAGCAGTACAGTTGCTTTTCTTATGTAAGGGATAAACTTAAAGAATCGGGAATTAACATTAAGATTTGCCACTGTTCAAACAGCGGTGCTATTGAAGATTATGAGCATACATATTGCGATATGGTAAGAGCGGGTATTATACTTTACGGACTTGCTCCGTCGTATAAAATTCAGAATAATTTAAATCTTATTCCCGCAATGACTTTAAAATCAACGGTTGCGTATGTAAAAAATCTTAAAAAGGGTGCTGATATTTCATACGGAAGAACATTTACCGCTCCTAAAGATATGAAGATTGCAACTGTTCCGATTGGATATGCCGACGGTTTTATTCGTCAGAATGCAAAAGACGGATATATGCTTGTCAACGGTAAAAAAGCAAAAATTGTGGGCAGAATATGTATGGACCAGACTATGATTGATGTTACCGATATTGAAGATGTAAAAATCGGTGACGAGGTAGTGATTTTCGGAACAGGCGAAAACGGCGAAATGACAGCCGATGACCTTGCAAAAAATACTGATACTATTAACTATGAAGTAGTTTGCCTTGTAGGCAAGCGTGTACCGAGAATTTATATTAAAAACGGAAAAGTAATGGATGTGATGTATAAGCTATGAGAATGCTTGTTATTGACGGAAACAGTATAGTAAACCGTGCTTTTTACGGTATAAGACCGCTTACAACAAAAGACGGTCAGTTTACAAATGCGATTTACGGTTTTCTTACAATGCTCACAAAAATAAAAAACGAAGAAAATCCCGATGCGGTAGCTATTGCTTTTGACCTTAAAGCTCCTACATTCCGCCACAAGGCATATGCAGGCTACAAGGCAACAAGAAAAGGTATGCCGGAAGAGCTTGCCTCACAGATTAAACCGCTAAAAGAGCTTTTACAGCTTTTGGGTTATACTCTTGTGACCTGCGAGGGATATGAGGCCGACGATATTTTGGGAACATTTGCAAAGGCTTGCGAGAAAAACGGCAACGAATGTGTGATTGCGACAGGTGACCGTGACAGCTTACAGCTTGTTTCCGATACAACAACAGTGCATCTCTGCACAAACAAGCAAGACATCAGTTATACACCCGCAAAAATTCTTGAGGATTACGGCGTTACACCAAAACAGCTTATAGAAATTAAGGCTATTCAAGGCGATTCGTCCGATAATATTCCCGGTGTTGCGGGAATCGGCCCTAAGGGTGCAGGCGATTTGATTTCACGCTTTGGCAGTGTTGATTACATTTACAGCCATATTGACGAGATAGATGTTAAGGACGGCATCAGAAATAAACTTAAAAATTCCGAGGAAAATGCAAAGTTAAGTCGTATGCTCGGTGAGATTTTCTGTGAAGTTCCTATCAATACAAATGTTGAGGATTACAAAGTCGAATTGAAAGACCCCGAAGAATGTGCGAGGTTTATGGCAAAACTTGAGCTATTCTCGCTTATCGACAAACTCGGATTAAAAGAAATGCCGACAGCGGAGGAAAAGCCTGCAACTGTGCAGAACTTTGAAGTTGTAGAAAATGCAGATGCTAATGTTCTGTATGAGAATATTAAAAAACAGGGTAAGGTATATTTTAAAACTGATTTTTCTGATATAGAAAATCCTGTTTGCAATATTCTTTTTGACGGTAAAGTTTATATTGTTAAGGATAACGAATTTTTCGACAAACTTCTTGAAAATGAAGAAATTTTGAAATTTACTCACGGCAGTAAGACAGTTTTTGCTTATGCCGATAAGAAAAATATTGAAGTAAAATCGCTTGCGTTTGATATTGAACTTGCGGCATATCTTATCGAGCCGTCATCAAAAGATTACAGTGACGAAAATTTATGCGGCGGTTACGGAATAACGCTTCCGAAAAACGAGAAGTTTTCGGAACTTTCTGCTCTTGCCGTATATGATGTGCTTTGCGAAAAACTTAAGAAAGATATAGATACAAACGAACAGGAAAAGCTATTGACAGATATTGAAATTCCTCTTGCAAAGGTGCTTGCTAAAATGGAGAACATCGGATTTGCCGTTGACAGGCAGGGTATAGAGGACTACGGCAAGATATTGCACGAACAGATAAAAAATCTTGAAAATGAGATATACACAAGCATCGGTTATGAATTTAACATAAATTCTCCGAAACAGCTTGGCAAGGCGCTTTTTGAAGATTTAGGACTTCCGTGTAAGAAGAAAACAAAAAGCGGCTACAGCACAAATGCAGAGGTGCTTGAAAGTCTGCGTTACGAACATCCTGCGGTTGAAATGGTGCTTTCGTACCGTACGCTTGCAAAACTTTATTCAACCTATTGCGAGGGGTTGTTAAAGGTTATTGCCAAGGACGGCAGAATACACTCAAGCTTTAATCAAACCGAAACCAGAACTGGAAGAATCAGCTCAACAGAGCCTAATTTACAAAATATCCCTGTCCGTACAGAAATCGGCAGAGAATTGAGAAGGTTTTTTGCCGCAAGAGAGGGTTGGGTGCTTGTTGATGCCGACTATTCTCAAATTGAATTAAGAGTGCTTGCTCATATTTCGGGCGATAAGAATATGATAGAGGCATTTAATACGAATGCCGATATTCACACTATTACAGCGTCACAGGTGTTTAATATGCCTGTTGAAATGGTTAATTCCACAATGCGCAGTCGTGCCAAGGCAGTAAACTTCGGTATAGTTTACGGAATCGGTGCTTACTCACTTGCTAAGGATATTAAAGTAACCAATAAAGAGGCATCTAAATATATTAAAGACTACCTCGCTCATTACAGCGGTGTTGACGAATATATGAAAAATGTCGTTGAAAAAGCAAAGCGTGACGGTTATGTTGAAACAATGTTTGGCAGAAGAAGATATTTGCCTGAACTTAGCTCGGGCAAGCATATGATGAGAGCTTTCGGTGAGCGTGTGGCAAGAAATATGCCGATTCAGGGCACTGCCGCAGATATTATCAAAATTGCAATGATTAAAGTTGACGAAAGAATGAAAAAAGAGGGCTTGCAGGCAAGACTTATTTTGCAGGTGCACGATGAGTTGATTGTCGAGGCTCCCGAAAACGAAAAGGAAACAGTGGCAAAGCTGTTGCAGGAGGAAATGGAAAACGCCGTAAAACTTTCTGTTCCTCTTACCGCCGACGCTGCTGTCGGAAGGACTTGGTATGATGCCAAAAAATAAAATTATGTTTGTATGTACAGGCAATACTTGCCGCAGCCCTATGGCAGAGGCTGTTTTTAACCGTTTTGCAGAGGAAAAAGGACTTGCCGTAAGGGCAGAGAGTATGGGTACAACAACCGTTACGGGTATGCCTGTTTCTGAAAATTCGGTTGAAGTCTGCAAAGAAATCGGTATTGATATTTCGGATATGCATTCTACGGCTTATTCCGATAAAAAACTTGACGAATACGATAAATTTTATTGTATGTCGACAAGCCACAAGTTTTTTCTTATGACGCAGTGCGCTGTCCCTGCCGATAAAATCGAGGTTATTAATGTTGCCGACCCGTATATGTGCGGCGTTGAGGTTTACAGACAGTGCCGAGATGAAATTTGCAGTGCCGTTAAGGAAATTTTAAAACAATATGAGAATTGAAGAAATGAAAGAAAGCCACCTTTTACATGTGGCAGAGATTGAAAATAAATGCTTTTCTCATCCGTGGTCATTAAAAAGTCTTGAGTCTGAACTAAAAAACAACGGCTCGCATTTTTATGTAAGCGTTGAGGACGATAAGGTTCTCGGCTACATAGGAATGAATGTTGTTGTTGACGAAGGATATATTTTTAATGTGGCGGTTGATGAAAACGCACGAAAAAAGGGCATAGGTACGGCTTTGATAAATACTCTTGTTACCTTTGCCAAGAAAAACAGCCTGGCTTTTTTGACTCTTGAGGTAAGACAATCCAATGAAAATGCAATAAGACTGTATTCAAACGCAGGCTTTGTTAAGGTGGGGGAGAGAAAGAATTATTATTCTGAACCTGTCGAAAACGCAATACTGATGACAAAGTATTTTTGATAAAACGAAAGGATTATTTTTATGAAGATACTTGCAATAGAGTCCTCTTGTGACGAAACCGCAGCAGCGGTTGTTGAGGACGGAAGAAAAGTTATATCCTCTGTTGTTGCCTCTCAGGTTGAGGAGCATAAACTGTATGGCGGTGTTGTTCCCGAAATTGCATCCCGCAGACACGCCGAGGCAATAGTGCCTGTTGTAAAAAACTCGCTTGAGCAGGCAGAACTTACTTTAAAAGAAATAGATGCAATTGCGGTTACATACGCACCTGGACTTATAGGGGCTTTGCTTGTAGGAGTTAATTTTGCAAAGGGACTTTCTCTTTCAACAGGACTTCCGCTTGTTCCGACCCATCATTTAAGGTCGCACATTGCCTCTAATTATATTTCTAATCCCGATTTAAAACCGCCGTTTCTTTGTCTTGTTGTTTCGGGCGGTCACAGTCATATTGTAATGGTTGAGGATTACACAAAAATGCGCATTATCGGCAAAACAAGAGATGATGCGGCAGGCGAGGCATTTGATAAAGCGGCAAGAACTATGGGTATGCCGTATCCGGGCGGAATTGCACTTGATAAGGTAGCAGAGGACGGCGATCCTTTTGCATTTAAGTTGCCAAGACCTACCGTAAGCGGTTCACAGTATGATTTCAGCTTTTCGGGACTTAAAACAGCTGTAATAAATCTAATTCATAATTCTGCGCAAAAGGGCATAGAACTTAACAAGGCAGATGTTTGCGCATCTTTCAGATATGCGGTTGTTGACTGTTTAAAAACCAATTTTTTGAAAGCGGCAGAAGATTTAAAGGTTGACAAGCTGGTTATTGCGGGCGGTGTGTCTGCAAACCGACTTTTGCGTTCTTCTTTACGGGAAGAATGTGATAAGCACGGACTTGCTTTTTATATGCCCGAAAAATCTCTTTGCGGTGACAATGCGGCAATGGTTGGCTCGCAGGGATATTATGAATTTTTAAGCGGAAATATTGCAAGCACAGACCTTAATGCTTTTGCCACTATGAGTATTGAACTGTAAATAAATATGTATTAATTTGTGGCATTTATTAATTACTTGTTGACATTTGTTGACTTGTACTTTATAATAAACATTAAGGCAAATTATGTATATTTACAGTGGTTTGCTGATTTTATGCTTACAAATTTATGGAGGAAAAAGATGGACAATTACAACAATAACGGCTACAACAACGATTCTTGGAATAACCCACAGGGCAACGGCCCGGATCCACAGCAGAATAACTACTCAAATCAGGGTTACCAGCAGCCTTACGGTACAGACAATAATCAGGGTTACCAGCAGCCTTACGGTACAGACAATAATCAGGGTTATCAGCAGCAGTCATATGGTGCAAATGATTATCAGCAGCCATACGGTTCACAGCCTGATTACAGTAACTACAATCAGAATAACTATCAGCAGCAGTATCCTAACTACAATCAGTATCCTGTAGAGGATAAAAGCGCAAAGAATAATGCTACTGCATCACTTGTACTCGGTATTATAGGTCTTTGCTGTTGTGCTCCTTGCGGTATAGTTGGTCTTATTCTTGGTATTAATTCTAAAAAGGCAAAGCCTGAAAATAACGGACTTGCAACTGCAGGTATCATTCTTTCTATTATTGCTTTAGTAATATGGGCAATACTTCTTATTACTCAAATTGTTTCAGGCGCATTTATCAGTTCAATTTCCTAATTTACTATTAATTTTATTACATAGCAAGCAACAAGCGGACTATATGTCTGCTTGTTTTGCTTTGGGGTGATTTTTATTATTAAGCCGTGCAAAACATATCAAAAAATTTTGGTTTTAATTTTACCGTTTGCCTTACTTTTTTTGTGTTATCTGATTTGTGCTTTTGCGTTTAAGTACATTTCATTGCCACCGTGTTATATACATCATGTTACAGGTTTGTATTGCCCCGGCTGTGGAGCGACAAGAGCGGTATATGCGCTTGTTAACGGAGATATTCTGCTTTCGCTAAGGCAAAATGCTTTTTTAGCGGTTGGAATAGTTATTGTTCTTATTCTGTATATTCAGTTCGTACTCCGTGCTTTTGGTAAAAAAATCAATACATTTATTAATACGCAAGGTTTTATATGGATAATGTTCGCTTTATTGATTGTTTATACAATTTTAAGAAATATTTTTCACACACTTGCTCCTGTGGAGATTACATATTAAGCAGGTTTGTAAAATTATAATATTTTCAATAAATTATTGACATTAAAATAACTGTATTTTATAATTATATTGAGTAGGTTATATTAATTTGCTTTTGTGGCTTATTAAAATTTGGAGGAAAACTATGGACAATTACAACAACGATTCTTGGAACAATAACCAAAATCCACAGCAAAATCAGAATACATATTCTGCACAGGACTATCAGCAGCCATACGGTTCGCAAAACTATTCCGCACAGGATTACCAGCGACCATATGGGACTGACAACAATCAAAATTATCAGAATTCTTACGGCACAGGTTACAATCAGACTCCGTCTTATCAGCAGCCTAACTATAATAATATGAGCAATGACGAAGAGCATGTTTCTGTTCTTCACTGGATTGGAATTTTCTGCCTTAATATCATTCCGTGCGTAGGCCCTATTGTTTATCTTATTATGATGTTTGTTTGGGCTTTTGGCAGCACACCTAAAAAGTCACTTAAGAATTTTGCAAGAGCACAGCTTATCTTGTCTGCGATTGCATTAGGTATTATGATTATTATGATTATTATTTCAGCAGCAACAGGTGCTGCTATATTCAGCGGTTCAAACAGCTATAATTATTATTAATTTTAACAGCAAGTTTATATACGAGGTGGTATAAATAATTACTCCATATAAAACATATCAAAAAATATTGGTATTTATATTACCGTTTGCATCTGTTGGTATGGCGTATTTGTTTTCGTTGTATGTTTTCAGATACATAACATTACCGTCTTGTTATTTATACGAGCTTACAGGAATTTACTGTCCCGGGTGCGGCTGTACAAGAGCGGTTTATGCGCTAATTCACGGAGATGTTATATTGTCGTTAAAGCAAAATCCGTTGGTTATAGTTTCTCTTGCTACATTATTTGTACTTTATATTGAACTCGTTTTCAGAGCTTTCGGAAAAAACTGCGCACATTTGTACACAGCAAATACTTTTTATGGGGTGCGTTTATAGCGATAATGATATATACGGTATTGAGAAATATCTTTCCGCAGCTTGCTCCGATAGAGCTTGTGTAAAATTAAAACTTTATAATTCGGTAGAAAGGCAATGTAAAAGTTGCCTTTTTATTTTTTGAAAAATTTTTCGGAAAAGTGTTGACAAATACTCGACAATAGTATATTATATAAATACAGTAATCATTACTGATTTATATGATAATTATAGAAAATATGAATTAGAAAGGGTTGAACTTTATGGCAAATAAATATGCCGGTACACAGACAGAGAAAAATTTACTTGAGGCTTTTTCAGGTGAATCACAGGCAAGAAATAAATATACTTACTTTGCGTCAAAGGCTAAGAAAGACGGATTTGAGCAGATAGCTTCATTATTTCTGAAAACAGCAGATAATGAAAAAGAACATGCAAAGATGTGGTTTAAAGAATTGAACGGTATTGGCAGTACAGCAGAAAATCTTGCCGCAGCTGCAGAGGGCGAAAATTACGAATGGACTGATATGTACGAAGGTTTTGCAAAGACAGCGGAGGAAGAGGGATTTCCTGAACTCGCAAAGAAATTCCGTATGGTCGGTGCTATTGAAAAAGCACACGAAGAGCGTTACCGTGCATTACTCCATAATGTTGAAATGCAGGAAGTGTTTGCAAAGAGTGAAGTTAAGGTATGGGAATGTCGTAACTGCGGTCATATTGTAGTAGGAGAGAAAGCTCCGCAGGTTTGCCCTGTGTGCGCTCACCCACAGTCATACTTTGAAATTCACGAAGAAAATTATTGATTATTGACAGAGCTTACTGTATAATAATTTAAATTCAAAAGATTTTAATATAGTTTAGCAAACGGTTTTGCCAAGTAACTATAAAAGTATTTTATTAAACCGTAATTAATAAAGAAAATAGAACAATATAAAAACAGCAGTCTATATCGTAAAGTAATAATGTGGTGACCCCCAAAAGTTAGATTTGAAAGCGTAGTGGCTTTTAGCTGCTACGCTTTTGTTATGCAACTAAGGCAT
>NZ_JBBNJY010000099.1:0-714 GCF_040093295.1 Ruminococcoides bili | reverse complement strand
GTAACGGATAACGATACTTCCCGATTCGATTTGTATGTTGAGGTAAAGTACAGCGACGGAAGTGCAAAAGGAAAGAAGCCGCAGTCTTTCAACAAGTCCGTTGGTGTATGGCAATACACTTCGTTTGCATTTAATCTAAGTGATGAAACAGATGCAAATAAAGTACCTGTTAAAGTTACGGTTTTCCTTAGATTTACCAAACAGTACAACACGGCTTACTTTGACAACGCACAGCTTATTAAAGATTCTGTTCCGAGTTATACATATAACGATGACGGCGAACTTGTAACTGTAACTTCTAATGCAGAACAAAAATCCAAAATGGAGTATTCCGATTCAAATCTTACAAAATCAGTTGATGCAAAAGGCTATGGCTACACTTATGACTATGATGATAATCATAATATGACTAAGGCAACAAGTCAGAACGGAGTTGAATACAACTACACCTACAATTCCAAAGGACAGGCAACAGCACTTGAAGCAAATAATTCCGAAAAAACACTTGCACTAAAATCAAATCTGGACTATACTGAAAATGGTAGATTTTTGTTCAAGCTGTATGATCAGGACGGCAACTGTGATACATATAATTACAATTCAACCACAGGTTATCTTGACAGTGTAAAGGATAACGACACAGGTGCACAGATTAACTATACCTATGATGAAAACAGGGGACAGCTTATCAGCGTGTCGCAGACAGATTCATAC
>NZ_JBBNJY010000098.1:0-714 GCF_040093295.1 Ruminococcoides bili | reverse complement strand
GTAACGGATAACGATACTTCCCGATTCGATTTGTATGTTGAGGTAAAGTACAGCGACGGAAGTGCAAAAGGAAAGAAACCTCAGTCGTTCAACAAGTCCGTTGGTGTATGGCAGTATAGTTCATTTGTATTTAATCTAAGTGATGAAACTGATGCAAATAAAGTACCTGTTAAAGTTACGGTTTTCCTTAGATTTACCAAACAGTACAACACGGCTTACTTTGACAATGCACAGCTTATAAAGGATTCAGTGCCAAGCTATACCTATAACGATGACGGAGAGCTTGTAACGGTAACCTCAAATGCAGAACAAAAATCCAAAATGGAGTACACCGACTCCAATCTCACCAAATCGGTTGACGCAAAGGGTTATGCCTATACCTATGATTATGACGATAATCATAATATGACTAAGGCAACAAGTCAGAACGGAGTTGAATACAACTACACCTACAATTCCAAAGGACAGGCAACAGCACTTGAAGCAAATAATTCCGAAAAAACACTTGCACTAAAATCAAATTTGGCTTATACTAAAGATGGAAGATTTTTGGATAAACTGTATGATCAGGACGGCAACTGTGATACATATAATTACAATTCAACCACAGGCTACCTTGACAGCGTAACCGATGACAACACAGGTGCACAGATTAACTATACCTATGATGAAAACAGGGGACAGCTTATCAGCGTGTCGCAGACAGATTCATAC
>NZ_JBBNJY010000097.1:0-825 GCF_040093295.1 Ruminococcoides bili | reverse complement strand
TGTGGTGACCCCCAAAAGTTAGATTTGAAAGCGTAGTGGCTTTTAGCTGCTACGCTTTTGTTATGCAACTAAGGCATTAATCCTGTACTCAACCGGACTTAACCAGCCGAGTTTCTGTTTGATTCTCTTGTTGTTGTAGTAATCAATGTATTTGATAATTGCTTGTTTAAGCTCTTCATAGCTGTAATAAACTTTTCCATAATATATTTCTTGCTTTAATATTCCAAAGAAATTTTCCATAACAGAGTTATCGTGACAATTTCCTTTTCTTGACATACTCTGAAATATTCTGTTTTCTTTCAGCTTTTGTGAATATGCTTTCATCTGATAAGCCCATCCTCTGTCAGAGTGAAAAGTCCTGCGATATGAACAGTCATTAGTGATAGTAATAGCTTCATCTAATGCACTCATAATGTTCTCGGCAGATGGCTTTTGAGATATGCCAAAACTCAGAATTTCTCCGTTAAACATATCCATAAATGGATCAAAATAGAGCTTTTTGATTATCATTCTGCCCTTGCTGTCAACCTCATAATACTTAAATTCACTTGTATCTGTTGTGATTTTCTGATGCGGTACACTTGTGTTAAATCTACGGTTAATCCTGTTTGGAGCAATCTTTCCTACTTTACCTTTGTATGAACTGTATTTTCTGCTTTTATGAGTAAACGAGGTTACTTGCAGGTTCAATTTCTGAACAATTCTTTGAACTTTTTTCTTGTTTACAAAAATATTTCTGTTTCGCAATTCTCCCCAAATTCTGCGATAACCATAGTCTTTATGCACTTTTCGTATATCAAGAATTTCTTTTTCTAATTTTTCATC
>NZ_JBBNJY010000096.1:0-886 GCF_040093295.1 Ruminococcoides bili | reverse complement strand
AGGCATTTAGCTTGGCAGTACTAATAGGTCGAGGGCTTGACCACAAGAGTCTTTTGGTCAGCTTATTAAAGTATTTATAATATTACTTCTCAATGGTTTGCTTAATCTTTATTCAGTTTTCAGGGTACTCCCTTTAATATACACCTTTAAGGTGAGTTTTGAGATTACAGCACTACTTCGGTAGTGCTTTTTTGTTTGCCTTTTGTGCGTGAAAGTATGTGTTGTACTTTATTTTTGAATTTTTGGGTAGCTTATATTGCTACTTTATTAAAAGTTGGAGCAGATTATGGTTCAGCACACGAGTTAAGCAAAGCTCATAATATCTTCCAATATTATATACTTTATCTGACGCAAACTGCCTCGCTGTTTGCCGGCTTGAACACAACAGTGTTAGTAAAAAGTATTTGTGGGCTTTGCCAATACCTACAACATTTTATAATTGCTTAACAAAGTGTTTTGGTAAAAATAATTAAGTATTAAAACTAAATGATAAATAAATTAACATTTTATTATAAAGATGTTAATAAAATCAAAATAATAGTTTTTGTTGATAGATTATCCTGATATAAATAAAAGATGTCATATTTATAAAATATAATAGAAAAATGTAGCATTTTGTATAAAATATAAGTTGAAAAGACAAATTGATTGGTTAATAGAAATTTAAATAAATATTGACTTTCTGTATAATTATGATATAATAATAAGGTCGCTTGAGGAAAGCACAAACAACAGAAAAGTTTGAAAACACAGAAAAAAGCTTTTAAAAGTAATGAAAGAGATTTCAAAAAACTTTTTAAAAACTTTTAAAAAAAGTGTTGACAAACGAAAATGAATGTGATATAATAATTCACGCACTGTTGAGAGAGGTTCGGTAAGAACCGAC
>NZ_JBBNJY010000094.1:0-1018 GCF_040093295.1 Ruminococcoides bili | reverse complement strand
AAATTGAGTAAACTTTTTTTGTTTTTGGGAGGATAATTTAGCGTTAGCTAAATTTCAATGCCCGACCGACACTCCGCTAAACCATAATTGAACCCGACTTTTGATAAAAAATCACCGCCCGTAAATTTTTGTTACGGGCGATGCTTTATCGGATTATTTTAAGTTGTCAGCTGTAAACAATTTAAAATTCATCAAAAGATCTCGCAATGTACTGCTGAACTCTTGTTACATCCAAGACAGAAATTTTTCCGTCCTTATTAACATCCGCTGCTTCTTTCTGCTTATCGGTAAAACTTTGATTCTGAGCAATATAAAGCTGTATAGCGGTTACATCGTTTACATTTATCTGTCCGTCGCCTGTAACATCGCCGAGCATTACATCATCGTCACTATACAAATATGCCTTTGTATTTTTGTTTATCGCAAGTTTTTCGTAACCCGCAACAGAAGTAACACCGCTCTGAACTTCGCTGTTTCTTACAACTGCCGCAAAGTTGACTTTTAAATCATTGTCAATAAAACCTACGCAAAGAGTTTTAAGATTAAGGTCTACTGTCGTACTGCCTGTACCTATAACATTAAAGTAAGCTCTTACAAATGTCTTTTTGTTTGTAAAGTCCTTAAGGTCAGTAATATCCGTAAAGTTGGATAAGATACGGCCTGTTTTGATGTTTGTAACCTCGTTTGAAACATTCGGCATAAAATCTTTTGAACGGGCAACATCAAGCTTAAGTTTTGAAGAATCGTAATTAAGTGCCCACTCTGCGTTTACAAGTTTCATTGATGACTGCAGTTCATATTCAACACAAAGCTCTTTGTTGTTTACAAGTGTAACCTTTGCACTCGGGAAGTAGTTTGATGTAGCGGTTACATTAAGATTTTTGCTCTCTGTAGGTTTAGCTGTGGTCGGTTGAGTGGTCGGTTGAGTGGTTGGTTTTGCGGTAGTCGGCTGTGTAGGTCTTGCTGTTGTCGGCTGTGTAGCCTGAGAAGCTGTTGTAGGAACAATAAGGCTTGTGAT
>NZ_JBBNJY010000093.1:0-1112 GCF_040093295.1 Ruminococcoides bili | reverse complement strand
AGAGCTACCTTCCACGGCGGCGACTTTGCCGGTGTTACACAGTCTATCGAAGATGGTTATTTCAATAACCTCGGTGTAAACGCAATCTGGATTTCCGCTCCGTATGAGCAGACACACGGTTATGTGGTAGGCAGCGACGGTAATCCAAGTTACGCTCACTATTCATACCACGGCTACTATGTTCTCGACTACACACAGACAGATGCAAACTTCGGTACTGCCGAGGAGTTTGAAACTCTTGTTGACACAGCTCATGAGCACGGCATCAGAGTTATTATGGATATCGTAATGAACCACTCAGGTTACAACTCGCTTTACGATATGGCAGAGTATGGTTACGGCACAGTAGCACCGGGCTGGGAAGACGCATACTATCCACATCAGAATATAAACAACAAAACATATCACAGCTTTATCGACTACGATACAAATGCAGAAGACTGGGCTAACTGGTGGGGTCCTGATTGGATTCGTTGCGGTGTAGCAGGTTATACAGAAGGTGGCGGCAGTGACCTCACAATGTCTCTTGCAGGTCTTCCTGACTTTAAAACAGAGCAGGCTTCTACAGTAGGTCTTCCAAAAATTCTCCAGAAAAAGTGGAGCGGAGAGGGCAGACTTGATTCTGAAACAGCAAAGATTAATAACTTCTTTACCAAAACAGGCAGAAGCGCGACTGTAAGCAACTACCTTGCAGGCTGGCTTTCAGAGTGGGTAAGAGAGTACGGTGTTGACGGTTTCCGTTGCGATACCGCAAAACACGTTGAATTTGCTTCTTGGAAAAACCTTAAGAATGCTTGTGTTGACGCTCTTAAAGAGTGGAGAGCAAACAACCCTGACAAGCCGGGTGCAGACTGGGATGAAGATTTCTGGATGACAGGTGAATGTTGGGATCACGGTGTTAATAAGGACGGCTACTACACACAGGGCGGATTTGATTCAATGATCAACTTCTCAACTCAGGGTGGCGGACTTTTAAGCGCAGGCAGAGTTAAGGGCACATATGATGGATTTGCAAAGGCTATCAATAACGATGACAGCTTCAATGTTCTTTCTTATGTATCTTCACACGACTCTGTTCTCGCAAGAGGCGACCTTATAGGTACAGGTTCAGG
>NZ_JBBNJY010000092.1:0-1149 GCF_040093295.1 Ruminococcoides bili | reverse complement strand
ATTTCAGTCCCTTGCGCCCGGGTCAACCATCGCCCGGGTTAAACGCTTTGTATGTGTCCCTTTGTTTAAATTGTAGACGGTAACGGAATATCAACCGTTTGTGCATCGGCTACGCCTTTCGGCCTGACCTTAGCTCCCGACTTACTTGGAGCGGACGAACCTTCCTCCAAAAACCTTAGACTTTCGGCCATTAAGATTCTCACTTAATTCTCGCTACTTATTCCGGCATTCTCACTTCTGTACAGTCCACCGCCGCTTTCGCTACGACTTCACTCCGTACAGAACGCTCTCCTACCATACCTTGCGGTATCCTAAGCTTCGGTGTATAGTTTAGCCCCGTTAAATTTTCGGCGCAGAATCACTCGACCAGTGAGCTATTACGCACTCTTTTAATGAGTGGCTGCTTCTAAGCCAACATCCTGGTTGTCTATGCAATTCCACATCCTTTTCCACTTAACTATACTTTGGGACCTTAGCTGTAGGTCTGGGCTGTTTCCCTTTTGACAATGAAACTTATCTCCCACTGTCTGACTCCTGGAAAACGATTATCTGGCATTCTTAGTTTGATAAGGTTCAGTAACCTCTCGGCCCCTAGCCAATTCAGTGCTTTACCTCCAGTAATCTATTCCAAGGCTAGCCCTAAAGCTATTTCGGAGAGAACCAGCTATCTCCGGGTTCGATTGGAATTTCTCCGCTACCCACACCTCATCCGCTACCATTTCAACGGGAGTCGGTTCGGCCCTCCATGAAGTTTTACCTGCACTTCAGCCTGGACATGGGTAGGTCACCCGGTTTCGGGTCGAATACAACTGACTTCATGCGCCCTTTTCAGACTCGCTCTCGCTACGGCTTCACACCTTAAGTGCTTAACCTTGCCAGTTACATTCACTCGCCGGACCATTCTACAAAAGGTACCCGATCGTTCGTTGATGAACTTTCGGTGCTTGTAAACACAAGGTTTCAGGTTCTCTTTCACTCCCCTTCCGGGGTGCTTTTCACCTTTCCTTCACAGTACTTCTTCTCTATCGGTCACCGAGTAGTATTTAGGCTTGGAGGATGGTCCCCCCGTATTCCCACCGGGTTTCACGTGTCCGGCGGTACTCTGGATACAGTCTGATGTCTTAACTTTTCGCCTACTGGATTTTCACC
>NZ_JBBNJY010000091.1:0-1295 GCF_040093295.1 Ruminococcoides bili | reverse complement strand
ATTGTCGCCGAGCACCATAGAGAACTTTGCGCCGATTTTGTCGGCATATTTCTGGTCGACCAAACTTTTATAATTAATTGGCAAATCAATTTGTCAAACTACAATTTCACCCCTTAACATTCAGAACAAAATTCAAATAAGTTGTTTTTATATGAAAAACTATGTATAATGTTATTTAGAATTTTTATCAAAATAATTCTGTAAACAAAATTTATACGGAGGATATTATGACCTGCACCGAATTTGACGGTTACATCTGTATCGACAATGTAACAGACCTTGATTTAAGACAAACACTTGACTGCGGTCAGAGTTTTCGCTGGACAGAAAATGCCGACGGTTCGTTTGACGGAATCGCTTTCGGTAAAAAAGTCAGGGTAAGACTTGACGGCGAGCGTCTGTATATCGAAAACTCAAATAAAGCCGATTTTGAAAGTATATGGAAAGATTACTTTGACCTCGAACTTGATTACGGTAAAATCAGAGAACAGATAAGTGAAATTCACCCCGTGCTTAAAGAGGCGGCAAAATATGCTCCCGGTATAAGAATATTAAGGCAAGAGCCTTATGAGGCACTCTGCACATTCATTATTTCACAAAATAACAATATAAAAAGAATCAAGGGCATTGTTCAAAGACTTTGCGAAAACTTCGGAGAAGAAATTTCTCCCGGAGATTTTGCTTTTCCTACACCGCAAAAAATGGCGGAACTTTCAGCCGATGACCTTGCGCCTTTAAGGGCAGGCTTTCGTAATCGTTACCTTATAGATGCGGCACAAAAGGTTTACAGCGGTGAGGTTGACCTTGAAAGCTGCCGCACGCTTGATTACGAGCAGGCACGAAAAGAACTTATGAAAATTACGGGTGTCGGAGTTAAGGTCGCCGACTGCACTCTGCTTTTCGGTTTACACAGAATAGAGGCTTTTCCTGTTGATGTATGGATGAAAAGGGCAATGGATAAGCTTTTCCCCGGTATGATGCCGTCGGATTTCGGCGATTGTGCGGGGATAGCACAACAATACATATTTCATTACAGCAGAATGCACCCGGAATTGTTTGATTAACAATAATAATGTGAAAATGGAACGGCAAATTGCACATAATTCCATAGTTGAATTTGTAAAATTTGCCGTTTTTCATTTTTCTATAATAAAATTATGGAAATTGTGATAATTTTGTGATAACATTATAAACGATAGGGCAGGATGCCCTTGGAAGTTTTGAAAGGAGTAATCAAACCAATGAACAAGCACGGAATGCTAAAAGCGACAAGCGTTGCAATTGCACTTTGCACC